>DASUTR010000841.1:0-10767 GCA_036374535.1 Polyangiaceae bacterium | reverse complement strand
TCACGAACGCGGGCGCGGCCGAGAGTAGAACACAGCCGGCAAGCGAGACGCCGAGCGCGACCTCGACCGGAGACAGCTGCCGTGCGGGCATGGAGCGAAAAAACGCTAGCACACGCGGCTCGGCGCCCGCTCCCGATGTTGCCGCACGAAACGACGCGACCCCGGGGAGCTCGGTGCTCCCGCGGGGCCGTTGGTCGCTCCCATTATCCGAAGATCGCTGGGACTCAGTCTTCCGGATCCGCCGGCTCGACCACCGTCGGAGCAAGACGCATCTGACCACCGAGTAAGCCGCCGCTGAGCGTCCACGCGGAGGTCGTGGAGTCGGCGTCGAGGTTGCCCGTCGCCGTGGCGGTGAACGCCGCGTTGGCGCCTTGGGTCGCAGCTGCGGTGTAGTTGTACTGATAGTAGACCGGGCTGTTGACCGAGAACTTCAGGCAACTCCAGCCCGCCGCGTTCCAGTCCGCGGGGTTCGGCTGGATCTTCTGTCCGGACGGGACGGCGGCCGGAACGGGCGCAGCCGCGTTCGGACAGAGTTGGTGCACGGCATCGGCGCTGCCTGCAGCGCTAAGAAGCGCGCCGGACATGCTTTCTCGCTCGTACGCGGCAACGGCGTCCTTGCCGAGGCGGCCGATATTGTTCTTCGCCTCGCCCGTCTTCGCGTTCGTGAGATACTTCTTCACGCCGTAGATGGCGAGCGCCGCCAAGATGCCGATGATCGCAACGACGATCATGAGCTCGACCAACGTGAACCCTCTCTTGTTTCTCAATCTTCGGATCATGGGTAACAGACTCCTTGTTCGCTTTCCGAACCCTTGCGGGTTCCCGTCATTCATCGGTGGATTGTGAGTAAATTTCGTCGGTAAAACTCGAGCCCACGAGCGCCGAGTAGATGCCGTCCGCGTCGTCGTCCCCTACCGCTTTGACGATGTACCAGGGCGTCGGCGACGTCGTCGGGTAGCCGAGAGAGGCGGTGACCGGCGCGCCGATGCTGGCGACCGTCGAGTTTGCCGCGCCGGCGACGCACGCATAGCCGAAGCTCACGGGCGCGCTCGCGCCGACGCCGAGCTGCGCCCACGCAGCGTCGCTGCCGCCCTGCCACGAACGCTTGCGGCCCTGCGGCGCTTCCGGATGGTAAGTCGTGAGGTTCGCGGTCGTGCTCAGGTACGTGAAGGTTTCGTCCCTGTAGGCCTCTTGTGCGGCGCGAACGGAATTGATGATCTCGATGGCCTCGGCGGTCTTGGAAACGGTGATGTACCGGCGCACACCGTAGACGGCGAGCGCCGCCAAGATACCGACGATCGCGACGACGACCATGAGCTCGACCAGCGTGAAACCACGCGCAGCGGATCTCGTTCGTCTCGGCATCACGGCGGCATGGTGCAGCCGCCGTGCCAAGACGCCTCGCGCTCGAAGCGAACCGTCGAACCCTCGCATGTGACCCGATGCTTTCACGACAGACGGCTGATTTCCCAGCAAAGAGCACACTTTCCTCGGTTCTTTGCTCGCACCTCGGAGCACACGAGCGCACTCCGGTCCTCGTCTCGAAATAAGAACGAGCTTCGCCGGGGTGCCAAAATTCGGCCCCCCGAACGCGTTCGGTGACGAATTTCGTCCCCAGCCCGAAGTACGAGAGTTCGCCACAACGCGCCCGCGGAAGTGCCGCAAGATGACCCAGCGAAGCTAGCGCCGGCGCGCCCTTCGCTCGCCGTCACTCGCCGTCGTTGAGGACGCGAACCACGGGCGAGTAGCTCGCCGAGACCAGGACGCAGAGGATGCCGTCGCCGTCGGCGTCGGCGCGCGCCTGAGCGACGTACCACGGCTCCGTCGGCGCGTTGATGTCGAGCGTGAGCGCGGTAGTCGCAAGTGCGACGCTGGTGATGAGCGTCGTCGGGAGGCCGGCATTCACCTTGTAAACGAACTCGACCGGACGTTCCGCGGGAACGTTCAGGTGGCGCCACCCGCGCCGGCCCACGGGGGCGTAGTCGGCGTGCGTCGTGTTCAGAAACCGCACTTTCTGGTTCGGCGCGACCAGATCCACGGGATACCAGCCCTGCGCGGCGTTGCCCGGGCTACTGCTCACGTCGAGATAGACCTGATTCAGCGAGCGGTAGCGCTCCTGCGCGACCGTGATCCCACGCAGCGTCGACTGCGCCTCGACCACGTCCGACGCGAATGCGAGGCGCCTGACGAGCGCGATCGAAATGGTCGCGAGGATGCCCATGATGGCGACCGTGATGAGGAGCTCGGTCAGCGTGAAGCCACGTGCTCGCGCGCGCTTCTCGCCGCCACGCGGGCGAGGCACGCTCGAGACACTCACGCTCATGACCTCAATTTAGCACGAGCGGACCGAATCCGGACAAGGCACGCGCGACCCTCCGAGCGCGTGTGCGTGATTGTCCGAGGACGTGCGCGCGTTCGCGCTACGGGATTTCCGAGTCCGCCGTGTCGTCGTCGGCTCCGAGGTCGGCCCCGAGGTCGTGTTTCGCGAGCCGGTAGCGGAGCGAGCGGAAGGTCACGCCGAGGAGCTTCGCGGCTGCCTTGCGCACGCCGCCCGTGCGTTCGAGCGCGCTGATGAGCAGCCGCCGTTCGGCTTCGTGGAGCACCGCGTCGAGATCGCAGCCTTCGGCCGGCAGCGCGAGAAGCCCCGCTTCGGGCGCTCCCAGGTGTCCGCTCACCGCTTGCGGCAGGTCGCCGAGGCCGATCACGCGAGAGCCCGCGAGCGCGACGGCCCGCTCGATGACGTTCTCGAGCTCGCGCACGTTGCCGGGATAGTCGTATCGCTCGATCGCGCGGAGCGCGTCGGGCGTGAAGCCGACGATGTCCTTGCCCATCTCGTGCGCGAAGCGCTGCCGGAACTGATCGGCGAGCGGCGGAACGTCCTCGCGCCGATCGCGGAGCGGAGGCAGCGTCAGACGGATCACGTTGAGGCGATAGTAGAGATCCTGACGGAAGCGCCCGGCCTCGACATCCGCCTCGACGTCTCGATTCGTCGCCGCGAGAATGCGGACGTCGACCGGCACTTCCTCGCTCGCGCCGACCGGACGAACGACGCGCTCCTGCAGGACGCGCAGGAGCTTTACCTGCAGGCTTGCCGGTAGCTCGCCGATTTCGTCGAGCAGCACGGTTCCACCGTCGCCGTCGCGCAGGAGCCCGGCGCGGCGCGCCTGCGCCCCGGTGAACGCCCCCTTCTCGTGACCGAACAGCTCGCTTTCCATGAGGTTCTCGGGAAGCGCGCCGCAGTTGACGACGAGAAACGGACCGCTGGCGCGGTCGGAACGCTGGTGGATCGCCCGCGCGACCCGCTCCTTGCCCGTGCCGCTCTCGCCCGTGATGAGCACCGTCGTACGCGTCGGAGCGATGCGCTCGATCACGTCGAAGAGCTGCTTTTGCGCGGGGCTTCGCCCCTCGATGTCGTTGCGACGTTCGGTCGCGCTCACGCGCGCGCGGAGGCGCAGGTTTTCGTTGACGAGCTCGCCCTTTTCCAGTGCCTTCGCGACGAGCGCGGCGAGCTCCGACGGATCGAACGGCTTGGCGACGAAATCGTACGCCCCGGAGCGCATCGCGAGGATCGCGTTCTCGACGGTGGAGTGCGCGGTCAGGAGGATCACCTCGGTCGCGGGGCTTCGGCTCTTCGCGGCAGGCACGAGGTCGAGCCCGGAGCCGTCCGGCATCGACAGGTCGGTCAAGATGACGGGAAACGGCTGGGGATGCTGCGCGATCGCTTCGACCGCGGCCCGGTACCCCGGCGCCGAGACGACCGTGTATCCCTCCCGTTTGAAGAGGATCTCCAGCATCTGCCGGAGGCTCGGCTCGTCCTCGACGACGAGAAGCTTCACCGCGGGCGGAACGATGGAGGTCACGTGGAGAAGAGAAGCTATCATGCGGGCGCCCTGGCCCGCGCCTTGCATCGAGGGGGCGTGGCCTTATCCTGAACCATGCACGCTTTGCTTTACCGCTGCTTCACCGGGCTCGCGCTGTGCGCGCTCGTAGCCTGCTCGGCGAGCGCCGAGATGGCGGGCGAAGGGAGCGACGACGCCGGCGGCGGCACGTCCGGCGGGGGCGGCACGTCGGCCACCGTGGCGTTCGCCGAGACCGACCTCCTGACGCTCGAGCCGAACGAAAAGCACGATCTCAAAGTCGTGGTCACGCCGATCGAGCCACCTCGGACCGTCCGCTTCGCGTTGCTCGACGGAGCGGGGTCGGTCGCCGACGGGTCGCTCGATCGCACGGAGGCGACCACGAACGCGCTCGGCGAAGCGGTCGTCGAAGTCACGGCGCCCAGCATTCCGACCACCTTCGACGTTCGGGCGATGGTGGGGACGTTTCAGACGACGCGCAACGTGCAAGTCCGCGCGAACGGCACGGCAGAACTCGTGATCGAGCCGTCGTACGCCGGGGGGCGTCCCGTCACGCGCTGGGTCGCCGAAGTCTACGACGACGGTGTGACCACGTGCGCCGATCTCGAGGGTAACCCGCCCGTCGGCGACGAGCCCTCGCACAGCGTCACCGTGGACGCCGGTGAGCCGATCGTCATCGAGGACGTCGTCGTCGGCAAGCCGCTCGCCGTGACGCTGCGCGCGGAGCATTTCGCCGGCGGCTGCAGCGGCGTCGACGGCGTCGTCGAGGGACAACCGAACAGCGTCACGGTCACCGTGACGAATCGACCCGTCCAGCTCGATCAGAGCGAGGTCACGCTCCGGCTCGGCTTGCGAGATCAGGAAGAGGCGCTGTCGAACGGCATGCAATCGGTCGTCGCCGCCGCGCGCGATGCCATCCTCGGCGACGCGCTCAGCGACGCCGAGGCGCTGCTCGACGCCATGGAGGAGGAAGCGACGGACGCCGCGCTCTGCACGGGCAATCGTTTCGCGAACGCGCGCGAGTCGAACGCCTGGGACGACGAGCTCGCGCTCGCGCTCGGCGCCGCCGCGGGGTCGTCGATCCGCGACGATCTCGGGGGGTGGCTCGAAGCGGGCGTGCCCGCGCTCGCGCAAGACGACGCGTTCGTCGGCGCGCTCCGGGCGGTGCCGGACATGACGGGCCACGCCGAGCTCACGCTCGACAGCGTCGCCGGGTTCGACGCGCGGGACGCCGGCTTCGCCGCGCGGGCGGAGTGCACGTGGATGGCGGACGCCCACGACAACGTCGTGTTCGGCGCGACGCTCGGATTCAATCCCGCCGCGCTGCTGTTGCTCGCCGCCGAGGAGCCGGCGCTCACCGACGAGCCGGACGCCGAGTCGCTCGAACAGGCGCTCGCGCTCCACGGCGGACGCTGCGACACGGTCACGCTCACGCTAACGACGAACGGACAAGGCGTCGATCAGTCGTGCCTGCCGTGCGACGTCGATTGCACGCGCCTGCTCTGCGAGCGGGGGCTCGCTCGACTCGTGAGCCGCGCTTCGGACGCCCTCGTCGACGGCGCGGAGCTCAGGCTCGCTGCGACGGGTGTCGCGGAGGTGGGCGACCAGGCGGAGCTTCGGACGCTCGTGGGAACGTGGGTCGGAGATTTGGACGCGGCGGATATGCCCGCGGAGGTTTCGGGGGAGATGGAAGCGGAAGGCGACTACTGACCGAGCGCGTCGCGGCTTCAGCCCGCGATCGTCGCTCGGGCAAGCCGCACTTGCATGGCGAGGGCATAGGCGCCGAGTGCTTCGACGGCGGTGATGCCGCGGCCGGCGCGGGCTTCACGGGCGAGCGCGCGGAATTCGAGGTAGCGGCGGGAATCGACGCCGAGGACGAGCGCAACGGTCAGGGGGTCGCGCGGCGCTTCGTGGGCGCCGAAGGCGGCGGCGGCCCCGGCGAGGGCGCGTGAAATGAGCTGCTCGACGAGACCGAACGCCCGCACGTGGTCGCCGCCGCCGAGCGCGTTTTCGACTTCGCGCACGAGCGGGCGCTCGGGGAGCGGCCAGAGCAGCTCGAAGCTTGCGCCGGAGGGAGGCCCCTGGGTCGGCCGCAACGCTTCGCGCGGGAGCGGTTCGACGACGGGTGGCGGCGGAGGAGGAGGCTCGAGGACCGACGTCGTGGCGGGCAGCGCCACCATTTCCGGAGGGGGCGGCGACGCGAGCGGCGCATGCAAGAGGTCGTCGCCGACGGCGGCGCGAGCCGCCGCCTCGCCCGGATCGGTTTCGGGCAGCTGCGAAAGCCGCAGCTCCGTCGCGGGTTCCGTCTCGCGCCGTCCGGCGCCGCGGAGCGCTTCGGCGAGACCACCCTCGGGCAGCGTGAGATCCGCGGGCGAGATCCCGCGCGATTCGGGGATACGACGCTCGAAATCCTCGAGCACGGCGCGCGTGACGGCTTCGAGGGACTCGAAGATCCCCTCGCCCGTCATCGCCACCGTGCCGAACGACGGCGCGCCCTCGCGATTGAGCTGCCGCTCGAGCTCGTCGATGGGCATCGTGTCGAAGAGGTCGCGCTTGTTGTATTGGATGATGTGAGGCGTCGATGCGAGGTCACGGCCGTGTGCCGCCAGATTCTCGCGCAGGTTCTCGAGGCTCTCCAGGTTTGCGTCCGAGCGTACGCGCTGCGAGTCGAAGACGAGCACGAGCCCGTCGGCACCCGTGAGCACGAGCTTACGCGTCGCGTTGTAGTAGACCTGCCCCGGCACCGTGAAGAGCTGCAGGCGCACGCTCGACCCGCGCACTCCGGGCACGCGCACGGGCAGGAAGTCGAAGTAGAGCGTGCGATCGACGGGCGTCGCCAGGCTCACCATCTTCCCGCGATGCTCGGGGCGCGCCGTCGCGTGGACGTACTGGAGGCTCGTGGTTTTCCCGCCGAGCCCCGGGCCGTAATAGACGACCTTGAACACGACCTCGCGCGCAAGCGGGTTCACGACCGGCATGGGAGCCCCAGCCTAGCAAGATCCGCTCGCGCAACGGAGGTCATTCGAAGGCCAGACGCCGTTCGCCCTACTAGCGAAATGACAACACCGAAAGCACGACGGAAGCGACGCTCGCAAGCAGCATGAGCGCGGCAAAAACACTCATGAACCCGTGCCATCGGAGCTTCCGTTGTTCGAAATGGAAAACGAATCCGAGCCCGACTCCCGCGAAGAGTCCGGCGATGTGCGCCGCCGTATCGATGCCTCCGAACGCCAGCGTGAGGAGCAGCGCGTAGAGCAGCATCTGCCCGAGCGCTTTCTTCCAATTGGGATCGCGGCGCGCGGCCAGGACGCCGATGCTCGCCCCGACCTGACCGAACACGCCGCCGCTCGCTCCGACACTGAACGCCTCCGCACCACGCCAGATGACGGTCCCGACGAAACCCAGGATTCCCGACAGGAGGAAGATCAAGACGGCGCGCGCCCAACCGAACTCGCGCTCGAGCTGGCGGCCGAGCGACGCGAACATCAACATGTTCATGCCGACGTGCAGGATGCCCGCGTGGACGAAGCACGCCGAGAGCAGGCGCCACGGCTCGACCTCGAGCAGAGGGCCGTAGAGCGCGCCGAAACGCACGATCGTCGAACCGGCGAACGAGTCGCCGAGACCGAGCGGGAGCCTGCGATCCACCGCGATGCAGAGACCGAAAACGACGAGCTCCATCGCGATGAGCACCCGCGTCATCGGAGCTTCGGAGCCGAGAAAGCCTTGGACGAGCCCGAAGGCTTCGGTCGCGAGCGGCCCCGGAAGCCGCTTGCCGCAGCGGTAGCAGCGCGGCTCGGAGGCGCCGTTCAAACCTTGACAGTAGGGGCAGACACGGGAGGCCACGGGGGTTTGCACGGCCTTATAGGCCGGGCCGTAAGCTCCCGCCCCTTTTTCCGTTCTCTGATCGTGCCCGCTCTCGTTGCAGCCGTCTCCGGCCCCGGCCCCGCCCCGGGCCGGCATCCGGTCCTCCGGCTCGTGAGGGTCCCCGGGTGCCCCCCGTCGGGCAGCCGGGCTAAGGTGCCACGCGTGGCGCTTCCGGAAGTGCTCGACGCCGAGCGGCGGCTCTGCGAGCGCGCCAGGACGGGGGACAAGAATGCTCTCGGCGCGCTCCTCGCCGAGCACGGTCCGCGGCTTTACCGCAGCGTCCTCTTGCCCCGGCTCGGCAGCGCCGCAGCCGCCGAGGAAGCCCTCTCGCTCACGTACCTCAAGGTGATCGAGCGCTTCGCTCAGTTCGAGTGGCAGAACGTCGGCGTCTACCCCTGGCTCCGCGTCGTAGCGCTGCGCGTCGCGCTCGACCAGCTGCGCGCCCGCAAGCGCGAAGTCTTGTTCGACGGCGCGGATCTCGAGCGCGAAATCGACCAGGGGGAACGGGAAGCGCGCGACGCGCGCGCTCTCGAAGAACACGATCTCGGCGTCTGCCGCCGGCGCGTCGAAGGGCTCCTTTCGCGCATCCATCCGCGCTATGCGGACGCCATTCGGCTGCGCGTGCTCCAAGAACGGCCGAGAACGGAAGCCGCCGCAGCGCTCGGCGTCGCCGTGGGCACGTTCGACGTCGTGCTCCACCGTGCCATGGTAGCGCTACGCAAGGTACTGAGCGAGGAACGACCGTGAGCGAGCGCGACCCGATCCCGTGGCCCGACGACGAGGCCCTCGCGTCCGAGCCCGAGCTCGACGAAGCGACCGAGCAGGCGCTCGCTCGTGCGCTTGCCCATGCTTGGGCCCCCGCCGCGCTCGAGCCGCACCGCCACGCCGAGCTCCTCGCTCTCGCGTTCGAGGACCCGTTCGCTCCACCGAGCGCCGAGGAGGCGCGGGAGAGCGAGCGGCTGCGCCGGGCGCTCGAGGCCGGGGACGCGAGCCACGACGACGTGCGCCTCTTGCGTGCCCTGGCCGCCGCGAACGAGCCGAAGGCGCCGTCCGACCCTGCGGATTTGGCGGCGCGCGCGGCGCGCTCCCAGAGACCACGCGCCCGGAAGTCGAACGTCTTGTTCGTGAGCTTCGGCGTCGCGACGGTGGCGGCCGCCGCGGCCTTCGCGCTGTTTTTCGGCGCTTCGCCGCCTGCTGCCGCGCCCGCTGCCGAGCGGTTCGCGCCCTCGCGGAGCACCGCCGAGCTCTTCGAGCGCGAGTTCGAGCAGGGCGGCACCACCGAGCGCATCGATCGCATCGCATCCGCGCGCGCGCACGATCTCCGCGAGAACCGCTACGCGATGTGGGGCGCTCGATGAAGCGGACACTCGTCGCCGTGGCCGTGGCCGCGCTCCTAGCGGCAGGGTGCGCCAAGCGAACGTGCGATGATCAGGCGTCGGGCACACCCGTCGATCCCGTGCTCATGAGCTTCATCGGCAGCGCGCGGGCGGCGCACCACCTCGCCGACGGTCGCGAAGACGCCGGCGACGCGCCGGGCGCGGAGGCCGCGCTGCGCTCGTTGCTCGACGGCCCGCTGCCGCCGAAGCGCGACGCCGCCGAAGTGCGCGAGGTTTTGGCCGACACCCGCGCGCGCCTCGCCGATCTCGAGAGCCGCCGCGGCGATTTCGACAGCGCGCTGAAGAACATCGACACCGGGCTCGGCCTCGTTCCGGAGGCGAGCTACTTCCGCGGTCATCTGTTCGAGACGCGAGGGCTCGTGGAGGAGCGCCGCACCAAGGCTCTCACCTCGTCCGGTGATCTCGCCGGGGCCGGCAAAGCGCGCGAGCGCGCGCTCGCGGCTTTCGAAGAGGCCATGCGCATCCAGCAGGCCGCGATCCGAGCTGCCGGAGAGGGCAAGAAGTAGACGCGTCCGGGCCGGAAGCGCGCGGCCCTTGGCGGCCGTCGAGCCGGCCGGCTAGACTGAGCCTAGCGCCGACCGGGGACTACTTGGCCACGACCAACGCCGACCGCCGCCCTCGCCTGCTCGACGGTATCGATCTTCGCTCTCTTCCGCTCACGCCCGAGGACGCGTTCGTCCTGTCGCGTGTCGACGGAACGGCGAGCGAGGACGATATCGCGTTGGCGACGGGCCTCGACCTGCGAACGGTGCAAGCGGCGCTCGCGAAGCTCGCGACGCTCGGCGCCCTACGCTACGGCGAGACCTCGCACGTCGCTCCGCGGCCGGTCGCTCCCCAGCGCACGTCGTCGGGCTCTTTCCACATCGGTCCCATCGTCGAGACGCGCGCGGACTCGAGCGACAGCCACCCCGCGGCGGCGCTCTACGATCCGAGCGAGCTCGACGAGAAGGTCGACCTCACGCCCGAGCTCAAACGCCGTGTCCTCGACACGTTCCACAAACTCGAGCAGGTCTCGCACTACGAGCTCCTCGGCATCGACGCGCAGGCGGACAAGAAGGCCATCAAGGCGGCGTACTTCGAGCTCGTCAACTACTTTCACCCCGATCGGTATTTCGGGAAGAATCTCGGCAGCTTCAAGCCGAAGCTCGAGCGCTTGTTCACGCGCGTCACCGAAGCGCACGACACGCTCACCCGCGCCGAAGGCCGCGAGGAGTACGACCTCTATCTCGCCTCGGTGCGCCGCACGCGCGCGCTCGACAAGACGCTCGCGGACCGCGGCAGCCACGCGAACGTCGTCGAACGGCTCGAACGCGAGATCATCGCGCAGGCCGATCTCGAAGAGAAAGCGCACCACTCGTACCCCCCGCCCGCCGAGCCGCCACGGACCTCGCCGAGCTCCGATCCACGAGGCGTCGTTTCACCATCGATGCCGCCGTCGATCCGACCGCCCTCCGACCCCGACGCGCGGCGCCGCGCCTTCGCGCGCAAGCTCGGCGTGTCGATGCCGCCGCCGAGTGCGCGCGTTTCGCTTTCGCCGCCCGACCCGCAAGCACTCGCCGCCGCGCGCGACGCGGCCACCGCCGACATCAAGCGGCGCTACGAGCAGCGCGTCGTCGAGCTCAAACAGCGTCAGGTGCAGCACTATG
>DASUTR010000840.1:0-12509 GCA_036374535.1 Polyangiaceae bacterium | reverse complement strand
GCCATCGACGCCGGCTTCGACCAACATCTCGTCAAGCCCGTCACGGATGAAGACCTCGCCGCGGCTCTTGCGCGGGTGCCGAGCCAAGGCACCACGAAAGAACCAACGGCAGTGCATGCCGAACGGGACGAAACTCCGTAGTCGGTTCCACGGGCGACCTCTCAGTCGCCCACGATCGGCAGCGATCTCCCGGCCTTGACGGCGACGCGTTCGCTCGCCGGCCCCCGGCCCGAAACGGTCGATGCCGCCGCTCCGACACCGCTCGTCTGCCCGACACCTCCGTCGGCTTCCACGAGCGCTCGCATCGCGAAGCCCATCGGATCGAAGTCGCTCTCCGAGCGAAATCGCGCCTTTTTGCCGAGAATTTTGTGCTTCACGAGCCGGTTCTGCATCACGTTGAGCGGCAGGTAGCCGAGCGTCTGAATCCAGCTCGAACGCGCGCGCACGGTCCAGCGATTCCAGATCGCCGAGGGTGAGTAGAAGCGCTGCCACGCACGCTGCCAGCCCTCGTGCAGCATTTCACGCGTCATGCGTCGAGGCAGGAAGTACGGCGAGCCGGTATCGTGCCGATCGCCGAGCCACCAGCGCTCGTTCGTGAGACGACCCTCCGCCTTCAGCCGCTTGTAGAGACGCGTACCGGGATAGGGCGTGAGCATGGCGTAAAGCGCCATGGTGAGCTTCATCTGGATTCCGAACTCGACGGTGCGGTCGAAGACCTCGGGGTCGTCCGTGTCGAAGCCGAAGACGAAACTTCCCCAGGTGGAGATGCCGTGGTCGTGGAGCATGTCCATGACTTCACGGTACTGCGACGGGCGGTTCTGCTGCTTGCCGGTGAGACGCAGCGTTTCCTCGTCGATGCTTTCGAAGCCGATGAACAGCGCCTTGCAGCCGCTTTCGGCCATCAGCCTCACGTTTTCGATGCGCTTGACCGCCGCGAGCGAGCACTGGCCGATCCAATGCTTGTCGAGCTCCGCCATGCGCGAAAAGAGCTCACCCGAGTACTTGCGGTGAATCATCACGTTGTCGTCGCCGAACATGATGAGCTTGCCTAGCGAGCGGAGCTCGGTGAGCACCTCGCCCACCGGGCGAAAGCGCATGGTCGTGCCGTTCGCGGTGGAGACGCTGCAAAACTCGCACGGGTACGGGCAGCCGCGCATCGTCTGCACGACCTGGAACGGGATGTACTTTTTCGAGCGAAAGAGGTCGCGTCGCGCGTTCGGACGTCCGGCGAGGCTCGGCAGCGGACCGCGGTAGACGCGTTTGAGCTCGCCGCGGCGAAAGTCGGCGAGCAGCTCGGGCCAGAGCTCTTCGGCCTCGCTCACGACGACCGCGTCGGCGAAGCCGAGCGCTTCCTCGGGAACGGCGGTCGGGTGGATGCCGCCGAGCACGACCTTCACCCCGCGCGCGCGGTACGCCGCGGCGATTTGGTAGCTCCGGTGCGCGGTCTTCGAGTCGACGCTGATGCCCACCAGATCCACGTCTTTGAGATCGCGCTCGAGATCGAACGGCTGGACGAGGTCGTCGGTGTAGACGACTTCGTCTTCGGGAGGCGTCAGCGCGGCGAGGATTCCGAGGCCCAGACGCGGAAGAAACGCCGAATCTTCACTCGCAGTCGCGATGAGCTCGATCTGCACGACGGGCGAGCTTAGCGCTTGTGAGCGACGCGGGCGACGGCCTTGGACACGCGACGAGCGCGCGTTTCGGGCTTCTTCGCTGCGAGAATGGCTTGCACGTGCTCGCGGCGGTGCGTGTAGCTGAGCTTTTGCCAGTGCTCGCCGCCGCCGGCTCGGTCTTTGAGGGCGCGCGCGAGATCGGAGGGAACCTTCACGTCGCGTTTCGCCTCGTCGAGCTCGAGTCGGATGTCGATCGTCTTGCCCGCCGTGACGCGGGCGGCCTCCCGGTGCTCGCGCCGCACGGGCACGTAGTACTTTCCGCCGTAAACGGCGACGGTGGAAGGGTACGTGTATTTCCCGAGCGTCACGCGTACCGGCGCTCGCGCCTTGCCGAACTCGGCTTTGACGTCGAAGGGGACTTGGAAAAAGAGACCGCCCGAGTCGGCGGTGAGCTTGGCCTTGAACGTGCGCTTCATGGCGAGCTTCCGGCTCAGAGCTCGGAATATTGCGAGACGGCGAAGGTATCGCACTCTCGCGCGTCGCCGCGTTCGAAGCCCTTCTTGAACCAGCGAATGCGCTGCGCGCTCGTGCCGTGGGTGTAGTCGTCGGCGTTCGAGTGGCCGAGCGCGTCGTCGCCGATGGAGTGCGCGGCGGTCAGTGCTTCCTTGAGATCGTCTTCGGTGATCTTCAGATCGGCGCGCGCCGTGTGACCCCACACGCCGGCGAAGCAGTCGGCCTGGAGCTCGACGCGCACGGACACCTGGTTCTTGGTTTCGCCTCGCACGCCGAGATTCGTCGAACCGATCAGGTTTTGGACGTGATGGCCGACCTCGTGAGCGATGACGTAGGCCTGCGCGAAGTCCCCCGGCGCCTTCAGGCGTTTCTCCATGGTGTCGTAGAAGCTCGGGTCGATGTAGAGCTTCCTGTCGCGCGGGCAGTAGAACGGACCCACGGCGGACGAAGCGCTGCCGCAGCCGCCGGTCGAAACGCCTTCGGAAAACACGACGAGCGTCGGCTTCTGATACGCGCCCGTCGGTGTTTCGTAGCGCGGGAGCGCGCCTTTCTGGAACTGAGCCGTCCAGACGTCTTCGGTGGAGGCGAGCACGACGCGCGAGAAGTCGCACGCCTTGCCGTTTTCGGCGGACGACTGGCACACGCTGCCCGAGCCCTGCGCGCCCTGGCTCGTCCCCTGCCCCGAGATGGCGCCGAAGAGCTGCTGCTTGACGCTGGCAGGCAGCACGAAGTACCCGACGCCGAGCACGGCGCCGAGAATCAGCGTGCCCTTCACGCCGATGAGGTGCATCACCGACGTGAGCGCCTGGATGGGGAGACCCCCTCCACCGCCACCTCCGCGACCGCGGTCTTCGAATTCGGTGGAACGGCGCCGGCCTTCGATATCCATGGGGTCTCGTTCCTGGTGTTCCCCGAAAACGCCGGCGGACGCAAGCGGAAGCGGCTATTTGGCCGGGCTCCGCTCAGTTGCAGGTCGCGGACGTGTCGTTTCCGCCGCAACTCATGTCGCAAGCCATGAGGCGCGCGTCGAGGGCGTCGACGGAACATTGGGGGAGCTTCACGTTGCCGGCGATGACGAGGAGCCCCACGTCGGTGAGCTCGCTCAACGTTCCGACCGAGGTGAGCTCGGCGTTGCCCGCGATCGTGAGATTCTCGGCGCTCGCGAGCAGCGGCAGGGCGACGGTCTCGAGCGCGGGATTGCTCGTGATCGAGAGACTCCCCGCGCCGAGCAAACCCGGCAAGGAGACCTCGGCGATGGCCGCGTTCGACGCGATCGTGATGGCCATGGCTTGCTCGAGCTCGGTGAGGCCGTCGAGCGCGGCGAGCAACGCATTTCCCGCGATGGTGACGCTGCTCGTCTCGACCAGCCCGTCGAGCCCCTCGAGGCTCGTGAGCTCCGAATTGTTGCTGACGCTCAGGCTCGCAACGACGCTCGTGACGCCCGAGAGCGCCGTGACGTTCGTGAGAGTCGGGTTGTTCGTGAACACGACCGCGTCGTTCGCGGGGTCCGAGCCGATGCGGCGGAGGCTTTCGAGCCCGCCGAGATTCACGAGCCCGTTTCCGCGAACCAAGAGAGAGCCGCCGATCGTCTCGAGCCCGCGAATGCCCTCGATCTGGACGAGCGCGGGACAATCGACGATCGACAGCGTACCCGTGATCGTGCGAAGGACGCTCGGCTGCCCGAGCGCGTCGAACGACGTGAGCGTCTCCGAGGTCACGAACAGCGATCCATCGAGCGTCTCGCAACCGCGCGCGGCGAACGCTTCGAGATCCTCTTCGGACGAGATGACGATCGGTTTGGCTTCGCTGCAGACGTCCTCGCCGGCGCCGCCCGCGCCGTCGCCCGCCTGTCCCCCGGTCGCGGAGCCGCCGGACCCTCCGGTCGTTTCGGAACCAGCGCTCCCGCCGCGCGCCGGGGTTCCCCCGCGCCCGCCGGTTTGACCGCCGGAGCCGCTCGCGCCTCCCCTCGAGCTTCCGCCCGTCGCCGCGCCGCCGCCCGCATCGCCTCCGCTACCCTGACCCGCGTCGCCCGGACCCGACTCGTCGCTCGACGAGCTGTTTCCGCAACCCCACGCCAACACCGATCCCACGACGAACCATCCGAATCGTCGAATCATGAGCGCAGGCTTCGTCGCTCCGAACGAGAAGTCAAACGACACTTCTCCCGTTTGGGGAAGCGTGACCGTGGCGTCGTGCCCCGCTCCGACACGAATCCGCAGCACGAAGCGCGTGCCGCTCGTTACGGGCAGCCGGACGTCGACCGAGCCGCCGCGTGCGATCGTAACGCTCTTAACGATCACAACGCGCTCTCGGTACGCACGTGTGCGCGAACCCACGTCCGGAACGTCGCGTGTCTCTCGTATCAACCTGCGGATGACGACCGCTCGGCAGGCAGCCGCAACACGAAGCGCGTGCCGCCCGTCTCGGGAAGCTCGACGTCGACCGAGCCGCCGTGTCCGATCGCGACGCTCTTGACGATCGCGAGTCCGAGCCCCGTGCCGTCGCGCTCGGCGTCCGTCGTGTAGAACCGCTCGAAAACGCGCGCGACGTGCTCGGCGGGAACGCCGGGACCGCGGTCCGTGACGGTGAGCTCGACGAACGGCGCGCCGCGTTCGCCGCGTACGGCGAGCTCGACCGGAACACCGGGCGGCGAGAAGCGCAGCGCGTTGTCGAGCAGGTTCAAGAGCGCCGTTTCGAGATCGCTCTCGCGCGCGCGGACGAAATGCACGCTCGAGTCGTAGGCGAGCACGACACAGCCGTCGGGCGTCTGCGAGCGCTCGATGGCGCGTTCGGCGAGCGAACGCAGCTCGACACGCTCGAGCGCCGCTTCGGAGGCTTCGATGCGGCTGAGCTCCAGCAGGCGCGAGACCAGACGATCGAGCCGGGCCGCGTCGAGCTCGATGTTTCGGAGAAAGCGCCGGCGGGCTTCTGGATCCTCGGCGGCGCCCTCGGCGAGGAGCTCGGCGGCGCCGCGGATCGACGTGAGCGGAGACTTGAACTCGTGCGCCACGTCTGCCGCGAACTCGGAGATGTAGCGCTGGCGCGCTTCGAGCTTCTGCGTCATTTCCGCGACGGATCGGCTAAGCTCGCCGATTTCGCCGCCGCCACCGGTCGGGATCACGACGCCCTGTTCGCCGGCCGCGATGCCCCGCGCCGCGCGCGAGAGCCGCTCGAGGGGCCGGGAAATCGTGAGCGCGAGCACGAGCGTCATCAGCACCGACAAGCCGACGGCGACGGCCATCACGGCGACGAGACCCTTGCGGATGCGGTGGAGCTCGAAGAGCACCGGGTTCGTCGAACGCGTCACGTACACCGCGCCTTTCACCTTGCCCTCGTGACGCACGGGCTCCGCGAGGAAGAGATAGACGGCGCTTCGCGTGACGCGTGTCTTCGCGGCGCGGCGCCCGGCGAACGCCTCGAGCACTTCGGGACGGCGCTCGAGAGCCACGTCGTCGCCCACGCGGGAAGAATCGTGCGCGCGGCGGGTACCGACGGTCGGCGCGAGCCGCGGAGGCGCGGGCTCGCGCCCTTCCGGCGGACCGCCCCGATGCGAGTCGACGACGACGCCCGCCACGGGCTCGACGAGGCGAACACGCGTCCTCGTCTGGAGCGCCGAGCGCGCGAGGAGCTCTTCTTCACCTGCCGCGCCGAACGCCGAGCCCTTCGCGAGCGACGCCTCGACGAACGCCTTCACGACGGCGGCCTGGTTCACCATGTCGCGTTCGAGCGCGTCGAGCAGCTGGCGCTCGTAGAGCCGCGCGAACTCGCCGCCCGCCGCGGGCACGAGCACGACCAGGAGGTTGACGGCGAGCAGGCGGTAACGGATGCGTCCCGCGGCATGGACGGCGCGCTCGAAAAAGCGCCGCCCGCGCCCGGCCTCCGCAGGCGTCATCGCGGCGTGCTCTCGGCCGCGCGGTAGCCGACGCCGTGCACCGTTTCGATCGGGTCGGCGCCGAGCGCGCGGAATTTGGCGCGAATGCGGCGCACGTGCGTGTCGAGGGTGCGCTCGGTCACGTGCACCTCGGTGTCGTACGCGCTGTGCATGAGTTGCGCGCGCGTGAAGACGACCCCCGGGCGCTCGAGCAACGCCGAGAGCAGCGCGAATTCGGTGGCGGTGAGCGCGACGCGCCGTCCCGCGTGCGTGACCTCGTGACGTTCCCGATCGACCACGAGCTCGCCGTGCGTGAGCGTGCGACGCGACGGCTCGGGCTGCGCGCTCGCACCCTCGAACCGGCGCAAGACGGCGCGCACGCGCGCCACGAGCTCGCGCGGCGAAAAGGGCTTGGTGAGGTAGTCGTCGCCCCCAATTTCGAGCCCCACGATGCGATCGACCTCGTCGTTCCTCGCCGAGAGGAACAGGATCGGCGTCGCGCGCTTCGCCCGAATGCGCCGGCACACCTCGAGCCCGTCGCTACCGGGAAGCATCACGTCGAGCACGACCACGTCGGGCGGATCGGCCTCGACCGCGGCAAGGGCTTGCTCACCGTCCGGCGCGGTCGTCACGCGGTAGCCCGCCTTGGCGAGCGCGTACTCGACGACCTCCCGAATTCTCTTTTCGTCGTCGACGACGAGAACGTGTTTCATGGCCTTTCAAGAGCGTCGTACCGAGCTCGACTCGTTCGTCCACGAACAGCTGGTCAATGAGCAGATGCACTATCCAAGAATCTCGGCACCTCGTCCATAGTCGTTCCGAGAACCTCGACGCGCGCCCACATCTCGCTCACGATGTCGCCCGCTCCCTCGGGCGTGGAGCCCGCGTAGCGCGCGAGCACGAGCTGCGTCCGGAGCGCCGCCACGAGCTCTCCGAGCTCCTCGAGAGCAAGGTCGTCGCGACGCCGGAGCGCGTCGAGCCGCTCGACGTTCGCGAGGTGGAGTCGGGCGGACGCGACCGTCCGCGGCGACGCTCCGTCGCGCTCGAGACGCTCGACGTGCGCGCGCGCCGGAGCGAGCCCGAAGCTCGGCCGCGCGAGCAGGCTCCGGAGCTCGTCGCGACGCTCGCCGGCACGCCGCACCTCGCCGAGGATGCGCTCGACGGCGTCGCGCGGGAGCAGCGCCTCGAACGGCGTGCCGCGCACGGCGCCGTGACCCTCGAGCAGGGCGGCCGCCGTCGTTCCGAGCACGGCGCTTTCGCTCGCCCGAGAAACGTCCGGAGCCGCGAGCGCGACGGGCAGCCAGAGCGGCCAGAGCACGACGGCGAGCAACGCGCGCGCGAGCGCCCGCCGCCGCTCGTACCGCTGTCGCCGTTGAATCACGGCCGCGCTCACGGCGCCTGCCGACACGTAAAGAATCCCCAAGTCGGCGAGCGTCACAGCCCGTTCTCCAGCTCGTGGCGAGGCGCGCAATCCGCGGGGCGCTCGCAGCCCTCGCGCAGGCGGCCCCGATCGTAGATGCCGACGCTCGAACGAGCGCTTCTCGCGACGGCGTCGAGAAAGCTCGACTCACGCGGACGGAAGAACGGCACGTTGACGTCAGCGGGTCGCCCGAAGAAGGGTCTCAGCATCCAGGCCGTCTGCGCGCCGACGGGAGCCATGACGGCCGCGAAACACGAAAGAACGAGGAAGCCGCGAAGGTCGGCTCCCAGGCCGTGGAGTATCAGCCGCAAGGCGGCGAGCCCGGAAAGCCCGTAACAGGCGGAGGCAAGGATGACACCCTGGTGGTAGCTCGCCCCGCCGTCGAGGCAGAGCCAAACGAGCGGCGTGAGCGCGACGAGCACGAGCGCGGCGCGCGCCGCTCCCGCGAGCACGAGGCCCACGGCGCTTCGCAGCGCGAGCGGACGGCCCAGGCTCGCGGCGATGGCATAGAACGCAGGCACCACGAGCACGAGGGTCGCGACGAGCGCGAGCGGAACCTTCGCCGCCGAGTAGAGAAGCTGCACGCCGCCGCGCGACGTGGCGAGCACGCCGCCGAACAGGCCGGAGCCGACGACGATGGCGGCGAGCGCCGCGAGGACGAGCGGTTCGAGCTCGCGTCCGAGCATCGCGCGATCGGCGCTCTGCTTCGGCGAACGCAAGAGCTCGTCGAAGAGTCCGAAAGCACGCGCGCTCACGCCGCGCCTCCCAGCATGGGGACGAACAGCGAGACGAGCCGCGCGGCGAGCAGGATTGCGAAGACGCAGTAACCCGCGAGCAAGAGGTAGCCCTTGTGGGCGACCTCTTTGTCACCCCGAGCGAGGGCGCCGCCGAGCGATGCGACGAGCTGCGCGAGCCCGAGCCCGCCCGCGAGCGAAAACCCGACCGCCGCGACCGTCTTCGCCACGTCCGCAGACTCGATACTGACGCAAAGCAGCGCAGCGCCCGGTGCGAGCCCGGCGAGTACGAGCCCCACTGCCGAGAGCGACCGCCCGAGCGCCGCGAGCACGCGCGTCGCCGGGATCGGAGCATCGACGATGGCGAAGAGCACCGTGAGCGACGGCAGCAGGATCGCGCACAGCGCGACGAGGCCGAGCGGCACGCCGAGAGCGTTTCGGATCAGCGCGGCGCCCCCCTCGCGCGCGCCGAGCGAGAGACCGTAGAGAGCGGAGAGCGAGAGACCCGCGGCGAGGCGCCCGAGCTCCGGGGAGAGCGCGAGCGGTTCGTCGAGGGTCGGGCGAAGCGCGAAATGTCGCGCGCTCGCTGCAGCCGTAGGTGCCGTGTCGTCCATATCGAGTGACCTCCGTTCCGACGACTACCGGACCGGCTTTACGCCCGCGCGGAGCGCGTCGGGCCGTCCCTCGACGTTCGTGTGGAGAAAATAGGGCGAACCGCGGGCCGGGCGCCCGCGCCGCTGTGGCCCTTCAGCCGTCGGGCGACGAGCGCCCGAGAAACCCGCGCAGCGCAGCGCCGCCGCCGCGCGCAAAGCGCTCGCGATCTTCGACGGCCATCGGCTCCGGAAGGACGACCTCGTGCGGGCCACCGGGGTCGAAGAGCATGCTCTTCACGACGTTCGGGGGACTCGGCTCGAAATGGCAGGCACGCAGGCACGACCCCGAGGCCCCGAGCCAGCCGTCGATGACGGCGACGAGCGACGTCGCCGCTTCGAGCTCGTTCGGAGCGCGGTGCGCGTGCTCGGCGAGCAACGACGACCGGACGCGACGAATGTCGCGTTCGACCTCGGGCTCACCTGCCGATTCCCAGAAGAGCGAGAGCTCGGTGTCGTACCCCATGCTGCGCTCGGTCAAGTTCGCCGAACCCACGCAAAGCAACCGGTCGTCGACGATGACGACCTTCGAGTGGATGAACGTCGCTCCGCCGTCTTCGTCGGCGTCGTTCGCCACGCTGCACAAGAACCGGAGCTCTTGTCCGGTCGCGCGCGCCCCCGCCTCGAGCGCGCCGAGCACCATGCGCTGCGTGTCGCCGGTCGCGAACGCTTCTTTGGAGCTGTCGGCGACGCGCGGCAGCACGATCGCGAGCTCGAGCTTCGGCTTGGTTTCGTCGTAGAAGCGCGAGAGCAGCGCCTGCGCAATCGAGCGCGACGTGAAGTACTGAGTTTCGATGTAGACGAACCGCTCGGCTTCCGCGAAAGCGCGCTGTAGCGCGCGCAAGATTTGCCGATCGACCGTGCCGTCGCTCGCGACGTTCGTCCGGAGCACCCCGACGCGCGCCGCACGCAGCGGCAACTCCGCGCGCTCGCCGAGCTCGCTCTCGGCGAATTGTGCCGCGAGCGCGGCGTTCGGGACGGGAAGGTCGAGCACCTCGCCGCACGCCGCGAGCCAGCGCTCCCGGAACACGTCGGCGAGCACGGCGGCCGCCTCACCCGTCACGACGGACTGCACTTCGTGATTCGGCCGGCAAGGCTCGCCGTTCGCGTTCCGGCGGAGCGGGTGGTTCGGCGCGTGGTCGCGGCTGTCCCAACGTTCGTCGCAGATGTCCATGCCGCCCACGAACGCCACGGCGGCGTCGATCACGGCGAACTTCTGGTGGTGGCTGCCCGTGGGGTTCGGGTGCGTATCGAACTCGAACCGCACCCGGTCGGGGCTCGAGACGGCAAACCTGAACTCCTGCATCCATTCGCGCTCGAACGCGTAAGCGATGCTGTAGTCCCACGCGAGCACGAAAATCCGGAGCTCGGGCGTGCGCTCGCACAGCGCGGACAGGAACGGCAGGAGCTCGACGGGGAGCTCCGCGCCCCGGGCGTCTTCGCCGCGCAGGAGCGCGACGTTCGTATCGAACTGCCAGCCCGCGAGCAGGATCGAACGCTTGGCGCCGGACGCGGCGCGGTAGAACGCCTGGTAATAGGCGCAGGCATCGACGAGCACCGCGCTCGCGTCCACCGTTGCGATCCGTCCACCCGACTCGGCAAACACGCTCGTCATGCGCTCTCCTCGCGTTCGGACGCCGCGGGCTCGCTCGGGAACTCGAGCTCCGCGAGGATGGGAAGGTGATCCGACGCGCGATGGGCGAACCCGCCGCGGAGCACGCGGCAGGAGATCACCCCCAAATCGCGGCTGACGAAAAGATGGTCGATGCGCAGCAGTGGAAACCCCGAGGGCCACGTCGGCGTCGCGGCGCCTTTCACCCGCTGCGCGTCGAGCATCGTCCGGGCGAGCCGCCGGTAGACCGGCGTGACGGGCGACATGTTGAAGTCTCCGCACACGACGAGGGGCAGCGCCGAGCCGGCGCGGATCAGCCATTCCGTGCCGAGGAGCGCGCGCACCTGCGAGCGGCGCTCCCAGAGCCACGGGCTCAGGTGCACGTTCATGAGATGGAAATCCCGCCCCGGTGCGCGCACCTTGAGCCACTGTACCGCGCGCGGCTCGCCCCCGCGTCGCGGCAGCGTCGCCTCGGAAACGAGCTCGAAAGCGTGCCGGCTGAGCACCGCGTTGCCGAACTCGCCGCCGCGAAATCCGTGGCGGGTCGCCGTGAAGTGACAGCGCATTCCGAGGCGCGCTCCGAGCCAATCGAAGAGCGCGGCTCGGTCGGCGCCGTTCCGCCCGAGCTCCACTTCTTGCAGCGCGACGAGGTCCGGCGCTCCCGCTTCGATCACGCGCACGACGCGTTCGGGATCGAACACGCTGTCCGTGCCGATGAAGCCGTGCACGTTGTACGTCAACACGCGGGCGCGGCGCGCGGCGGAAGAATTGGCCATGCAGTCGAAACCGCTCTCCCGAATCTCGCGCCGCGGTGCGGGACTGTAAAGTAGGGGCTTTTTGCCTCGCGTTTCGGTTCGCATTAGGGTTCTTCGCACGACGCGTGCACGAACCGATCCCGAAGCATGACGTCGCCCTTCCGAAAGCGATCGGCCGGCGCGAGCTCGTGGGGCTCGGCGTTCGCTGGACTCTGGGCGTCGTCGCGTTCATGGCCCTGATGCTCGGCGTCGCCGAATGGCTGCGCACGCCGCTCGAGTCGCTCGGGCGGACCTTCGTCGCGCGCTTCGGCTACGCCGGCATGACGTTCGGAACGTTCCTCGCCGACGGCTTCCATTTCCCGATTCCCCCGCAGTTCTACATGCTGCTCGCGGTGAGCTCGGGCGCGCCGGAGCTCGCGACGCTCGGCGCCATCGCCTGCGGCTCGCTGCCCGGCGGGCTCGTCGGGTACGTCGTCGGGCGGCGCCTGGCGGCCGTGCCTTCCATTTCGCGAAAGCTCGCGCGGTCGACGGCGTTCGTCGAGCGCTTCTTCCGTCGCTTCGGCTACGGAGCAGCGCTGCTCGCGAGTCTGTCACCCATTCCGTATTCGGTGCTCTGCGCAATCTCGGGCGCGCATCGCCTCGAATGGCGCTTCTTCGCCCTGCTCTCCCTGTGCCGCCTCCCCCGCCTCGTCATGTTCTATTGGATCGTGCGAGCGAGCTGGGGCGCCTCGTGAACGTTTGAAGTAGACTCGCCGCGATGGAGCTTCCTCGTGTGCCTCGAGACACTTCGGACGCAGTCGAGCGGCGCGTCCTCGAGGGATTGCGCTCGATGGGCCCGGCCCAGCGTCTCGTGCGTGCGTTCGGGCTATGCGGAGCGACGACGGAGCTCGCGATCGCCGGAATTCGCCTGCGAGAATCCACGCTGACCGAAACCGAAGTGCGCGTGCGTCTCGCCCGCCTTCGCTACGATTCGGATCTGGTCGCGCGCGTGGAGCAATATCGCACGAGGCGGCCTCGTTGAGCCTCGACGCCGAACCCGTCGAAGTAACCCTTCGCGTGGTCGGAGAGCTCGAGCGTTTGGGTATCGAATACCTCGTCGGCGGATCCCTGGCGAGTTCGGTGCACGGGCGTCCGCGAGCGACGCAGGACGTCGACATCGTCGCACGCATCGCAGGGGCACAAGTAGACGCGCTCGTCGCTGCGCTCTCGAACGACTTCTACGTTGACGCGGACATGATTCGAGACGCTATTCGTCGGCGAGGCTCGTTCAACGTCGTTCATCTCGAGAGCATGCTGAAGGTGGACGTTTTCGTGTTCTCCGGTGACGAGCTCGCCCTCGAA
>DASUTR010000839.1:0-9634 GCA_036374535.1 Polyangiaceae bacterium | reverse complement strand
GCGCGCGCGCAAGCTCCTCGACTCCGTCATCGAGGGACCGAACGGCTCGACGCGAGATTTCGCTCGGGTCGCGCTCGCCACGCTCACGGCCCGCGAGGGCCGCACGGGCGACGCGCTCGACGCGTTCGGGCGGCTCGACGGCCGCATCGTCGATCTGGACGAGCGCTTCGTGTACGGCGAGGAGCGCACGCGCGCCGCGTTCGCGGCCAACAATCGCGGGGTCGCGTTTCCGGCGCTGCTCGCCTGGCTCGCACAGGCGCCGCCCGATCGCCTCTCGCGCGCGCGTGTCACCGCGAAGACGCTGCTCGATCGGTCCCCGGCGAGCGAGCTCGCGCTCGCGCTGCGCGAGCTTCACCGGACGGACCTCGACCGCGAAGCGAGCCCGGAGCTCGAGGCGGCGCGCGTCTGGCTCACGACGACGATGGTCGAGCGCCTGACGCGTCTCGCGCTCGACCGCGCCGACCAGGATCTCGCTCGCCGCGTCCTCGACGTGGCGCCCGCCGCCCTCAGGGCAACGCCCGAGGGACAACGCCTCGTGAAGCTTTCGACGAGCGGTTCGAAGGCGCCCTCCATCGTCGGGCGGGCCGTCGGGCTCTTGCTCGACCTGGGTGACGCCACGCGCCGGCGGCGCGGCGCGGCCGTTTCGGCGGGCATGACGCGCGCGCTCGGCAGCGCGGACGCGACGGGCGTGGAGCAGAACGTCGAGCTCATCGTGCGCTCCGTTTCGGGCCGCATCGACGACGAGCTCGCCGAGCTCGCGAGCGAAGGCGCGGGGCTCTTCGTCGCCGGCACCGACGACGAGAGCGCGCGAGCGGCCTCGGCGTTCGCCGAGTCCCACGGCATCCCCGTGCTGCTGCTCAGAAAGCCGCCCGTCGCCGTGCCGGCGGCCGGCTACACGTTCGTGCTCGGTCTCGGCGACGCCGAGGTCGAACGAACCCTCGGCGAGGCGCTTGCCGCGCGCGGGATACGAACGGTCGAGCGCATCGGTCCCGGCGGCACGCCGTGCGATGCCGAAGGCTCGGTCTCGGGAGAACCCCGCTTTCCGCTCGGCGAGCTCCGCAAGCGCTCGGTGGGCGGGCTCCTCGTCACGGGCGACGCCGCGTGCGCGCGCGATCTCGCGCTCGAGGTGCGGGCCCGCAAGATGCCCTTCGTGCTCGGGCTCGCGCTCGAGTCGAGCGAGGCCGTCGCGACCGTGGGCGTTCCGAGCCTGGCCGTCGCGACCGGCGGCTACCCCTCGAAGGCCCCGCCGGGCGGCTGGTACGAGGCGCTCGGTCACGACGCGGCGCTGCTCGCGGCCCGCGCCCTCGAGGCCCTACCGCGCGACGGGCTCGTCCGCGGCGGCTCGGTCGAGGTTCTCCACGAAAAAGCCCGGGACGCGCTCGCGCTCGCCGAGGCCGAGCTCTGGACGAGCGAATTTCGCGGCTTCGGGCAAGCTCGCGTGCTGCCTCGAAAGCTCGGCGTGGTAGAGGGCGAGCCCTCGGCGCGCTGAGCTCCCCATGCTTCGATTCGACATCCCCACGCGCAGCGACACCCTCGCACTCGGACGGCGCATCGCGCGCGAGCTCCGGGCCGGCGATCTCGTGATCCTCGACGGGCCGCTCGGGAGCGGCAAGACGTTCCTCACGCGCGCCATGTGCCGCGCGCTCGGTCTTTCGCCCAGCATTCGCGTGCCGAGCCCGACCTTCACGCTCGTTCACGAGCACCCGACCGAACCGCCGCTCTCCCACGCCGATCTCTACCGCCTGGAGACGCCCGCGCAGGTGCGCGCGCTCGGTCTCGACGCTCAGCGTGACGACGGGCGCGTGCTCGTCGTCGAATGGGGCGCGCCCTACGTCGAGCTCCTCGGCGGCGACGCGCTCGTCGTGACGCTCACGCTCGAGCCACGAGCCGCGACCCTCGGCGCCACGGGCGCGCGCTCGCGCGCCCTGCTCGGCGCCCTCGGCGGCTGACCCGAGCTCAGGCCTGGGGCTTGAGCGCCGAGAGCCGCTCGCGATGTCTCGCTTGCGCGTCGTTGTAGTCGCTCTGACTCAAACCGAGCGCCGTCGTGACCTGACGCAACAGATTCGTCTCCGCCGTCGTGATGACACCGTCCACGGCGGCGAGATCCACGAGCACCTCGAGCACCTCGGTTCGGAGCTCGCGATCGCCGAGCTCGCGCAAGACGCGGCAATAGCGCGGCACCTCGACGCTCGAGATCTGCACGATGTGACGCCGTAGCGCCGCGCAGACGACGTCTACGGCGGCGGGTGGCATGCCGTGCACCCGTGCGAGCTCGGCGCGTACCTGGGCTTCCTCGCTCTCGGTGTAGCTGCGATCGGCGTAAGCGACCGCACCGAGCAGCCCCGCGAGCGCGACCACCACCAGGACGGAATCGTCCTCTTTCTGTCCCAACGCTCCGCGCACGAGCTTTTCGAGCTCTTCTGCCCCGGTGGGCGTCGGGAGGGGAGCCGAGGGCGTGAGCCAGCGACCGAACATGGTCCCGATGCTACCTCGAACGTTGCTGTCCCGCCCCGCGTCTGGCAATGAAAGCCGAGTGGCCGCGACCGAAGAAGCCGATTCCGCCGCGGACGAGCCTTCCTTGCTCTCGGTGCTGGTCCAGCCGTTCTACCGCGGGCTCGAGCAGTTCGGTCGCGTCGTCGAGCTGACCGGTCAGACGCTGGCCTGGACGTTCAGGCCGCCCTATCGGCTGGTTCAGCTGCTCCTCGCGATGGAGTTCGTCGGCGTGAAGTCGATCTTCATCATCTCGCTGACCGGCACGTTCAGCGGCATGGTCCTGGCGTTGCAAACGGTGAATAGCCTGCGCCAGTTCGGCGCCGAGGGGATCGTCGGTTTCATCGTAGCTGTCTCTCTCGCGCGCGAGATCAGCCCGGTGTTCGCCGCCCTCATGGTCACCGCCCGCGGCGGCAGCGCGATGGCGGCCGAGCTCGGCAACATGCGCGTCACCGAACAGATCGACGCGCTCACCACCATGGGTGTGAGCCCCGTTCAGTACCTGCTCGCTCCGCGACTCGTCGCGTCAGTGGCGATGCTGCCGCTGCTCTGCATCCTGTACACCTGCGTCGGCATGGGAGGCGCGTGGCTCGTCGCCGTCGATTGGCTCAGCGTGGACCCCGGCATCTTCATTTCGAACATCGAGAAGTATCTCGTCCCGAAAGACCTCTACACGGGCATGATCAAGTCCGTCGTCTTCGGGTTCTTGTTGTCGGCCATCTCGTGCGCGCAGGGCTTCTTCGCCTCCGGCGGGGCGAAAGGCGTGGGCGAGGCGACGACGCGAGCGGTCGTGCTCTCCGCGGTCGCCACGCTGGTTTTCAACTACCTTCTCACGAGCTGGCTCACCGAGATTTGAGCGCGAAGGCTCGATTCTGGCCGAAGTTTCGGCACGTCGTAAACTTTTGCTAGGCTCGGCGGCTCTTACCGACCGTGCAAGGAATCCACGACGCCCACAAGCCGGAGGCGGCGGACCTCGACGTCCCGGCGGCGTCGCGTTTCGGCCGGGTTTCGAACGCGCGCTTGCGGCGTTTTGCGCGCTATCGGCGCTACTCGGCGGTCCCTCTGCTTCTGGCCGTCCCGGTCCTCGTGCTCGCGCTCGACGTGCGCCGCCGCGGCGATCGCATCGTCGAATTCGATCGCGAGTACGCCTTTTCGTACGCACTCGCGTTCGCGGAGAGCGTCGTGCTCTGGGGGCTGCTCGTGTTCGCGGCGAGCCGGAAGCGCGGCGCGGGACGCAACGTCGCAGCGGTCCTCTTCGCCGTCTTCGCGACGTTCGCCATCGGCGGGCAGACCTATTTCTTCCAACAGTACAACGCGTACCTGAACGTCGACGTGTCCGTGTTCGCTTCGAACTTCACGGACAGTGTCATCAACCAGCTGTTCGCCGACATCGGCAATTACTTGAAGGCGAAGCTGCCCGTGCTCGCGCTGGCGCTCGCGCTCGTGTGGGCGGGCCGGCGCGCCATCCGGCCGCGGCGCAGCCCGGGCCGCATCGCGAGCGTGGCCGCGCCGCTGTTTCTCGTCGCCACCTTCTTCATCCCGACGCAGCACCGGCACGTCCAGGCGTCGATGCCGGACGTGCTCTACCTGAACGCGGTCGGCGGCCTGCTGCGCACGCAGCTCGGCTTCACGGAACAGAGTAACCAACTGCGCCCCCGGCTGCGGGAGTCGATGCCCGTGCCGCCGCTCACGCCCGCCGCCGAGACCCCGAAGCGCAACGTCCTCTTCGTGATCCTCGAGAGCGTGCGCGCGAGCGCGACGTGCACGGAGCACGATCCGGCCTGCCGCCGCACCGAAAAGACGAATCGTTCGTTTCCCGAGCGCTTTTCGTTCACGCAAATGCGCTCGGTCGATTCTTGCACGGCCATCTCGCTCGCCGTGCTCTGGAGCGGACTCTACCCGACCGACTCGCGCGACGACCTCCACACGTTTCCGTTGCTCTTCGACTACGCGCGCGCCGCCGGCTACGACACCGCGTTCTGGACGAGCCAGAACATGATGTTCGGCAACGTCCGGCTCTGGGTGAAAAACCTCGGTGTCGGCAAGTTCGTGAGCGCGACCGAGCTCGATCCGACCGCCGATCTCGACCTGGGCGCGCCCGAGCATCTGCTGGCCGAGCACGTGAACGCACAGATCGGCACGCTCCGCGAGCCGTTCTTCGCGGTCGTTCAGCTCTCGAACGTGCACTACCCGTACTACGTCGATCCGACGGGGCCGCAGCCGTTCCAGCCCTCGACGACGAGCAAAGCGCCCGACGAGAACACGGCGTTCTTGAACTACTACCAGAACGCCGTCTACCAGCAGGACCAGCACGTCGCGCGCATGCTCCAGCATCTTCGCTCCACGCCAGCGGGCGAGCGCACCGTCATCGTCTACACGAGCGATCACGGCGAGGCGTTCCGCGAGCACGGCCAGATGGGCCACACGTTCAGCATCTTCGACGAAGAAGTGCACGTGCCCATGTGGATCGACGCGCCCCCCGGCACGCTCACCGACGCCGAGCGCGAAAGCCTCCGAAAGAAGAAAGACGCGTACCTCTTCCACGTCGATCTCGCGCCGACCGTGCTGGACCTCATGGGCCTCCACGACGCGCCGGAAATAGCGCGCTATCGCGCGCGCATGCACGGCCACAGCCTGTTACGCGAGCCCCTGAGCGAACAGCCCATTCCGATGACGAATTGCGCGGGCGTATGGAGCTGCGCTTTCGAGAACTGGGGCGCGATGCAAAGGAACTTGAAGATCGAAGCCCGATCCTGGGACACGGGCTGGCACTGCTTCGACCTCGAGTCCGATCCGGAAGAGCGGAACGACCTCGGCGTCGAAAATTGCAAGGAGCTCCACGGCTTCGTGACGAAGACGTTCGGGCGTCTGCCCGGACAGGGCGTCGAAAAGCCCGAGTAGATCGAGCTCGCGCGCCGCTACTCGTGCATCTGCTGAGCCAAGTAGCGCTCGCGGCCGAGTTGCTCGACGAGACCGAGGTGCGTCTCGAGCCAGTCGATCGCGTCTTCCTCGTTCTTCAGAATCTTTTCGAAGAGGGCGCGGGTGCCGTTGTCCCCTTTGGCGACCGCGAGCGCGATGCCGCGGTTCAGGCGTGACGCGGCTTCCTTCTCGAGCTCGAGATCGAGTTTGTGCATCTCGACCGGTTCCTCCCCGACCTTGACGGGGAAGAGGCGCTGCATGTTGGGCACGCCGTCGAGGAACAAGATGCGCTGGATGACCTCGTCGGCGTGCTGCATCTCCTCGATCGATTCTTCCTTCTTCTTCTTCGAGAGCCGCTGGTAGCCCTGGTTGTCGAGCATCCTGTAGTGGATGAAGTACTGGTTGATGGCCGTGAGCTCGGACGTGAGTACTTCGTTCAGGAGCTCCAAAACTTCCGGGTCGCCGCGCATGATGGTCATTCTATACTCGACCCGGCTTCGGTGATCTCGCAGAGAATTCGCCTTCGGACGTTTACCAAAACCCTCGCGCGTATCGCGGCGGTGTTCGGCGCGATTTGCGGCGCGTCGTTGCCCGAGGCCTCCGCCCAGACACAGGCCGTCCGGCCCGAGCTCGTCGCGACGTACCCCCACGATCGCCAGGCGTTCACCCAGGGGCTCGTCGTTCACGAGGGCAAGCTCTACGAGAGCACGGGGCTCCTCGGCCGCTCGACGCTCCGCCGCGTCGTGACGGCGACCGGAGCCGTCGAAAAAAGCGTCAGCCTCGCGAGCAACCTGTTCGGCGAAGGGCTCGCGCTCGCCGGCGATCGCTTCTTTCAGCTCACCTGGCAGAACCGCGTCGCCCTCACCTACGACATCGAGCTGAACCCGACCGGGCAGTTCGAGTACGCAGGTGAGGGTTGGGGCCTTTGTTACGACGGACGGCGCCTCGTCATGAGCGACGGGAGCAGCCGGCTTTTCTTTCGCAATCCGACCACGTTCGCGGTGACGGGCGACGTCGAAGTAAGAACCGCGACCGGTCCCGTCTCGAACCTGAACGAGCTCGAGTGCGTCGGCTCGCTCGTCTACGCGAACGTCTGGCAGACCGACGTGATCCTCCGCATCGATCCGTCCACGGGCGACGTGCTCCACACCATCGACGCGTCCGGCTTGCTCACCGAAGCCGAGGCCGTCGGCACCGACGTCTTGAACGGCATCGCCTACGATCCGAGAACGTCGCACTTCTTCATCACCGGCAAGCTCTGGCCGAAGCTCTTCGAGGTCCGCTTTCCGCTCGACCCCGGCGCGGTGGGAACGAACGACGGCGGACGGGCCGGCACGGGCGGGACCGGAGCGGGAACCGGCGGGAGCGGCGCTCCCGGCGAAAGCGGCGGGAGCGGCGAGCCGGAGTCGCCGCCGTCGAAACGCGAGCGCGCTCGGAGCGCGTGCGGGTGCGACCTCGCCGAAAAGGCTCCGCGCGCCGGCGCACTACCTTGGCTTTTCTCACTCGCCGTTCTTTCGCGCCGACGACGCTCGCGCTGAGCGCGCCACATCGTTAAGTGTATGGATCTTTTAGGTATTTTCCATGCATGAAAATGATGTTGAAAGTCGTTTTCATCGATGTCAGGTTACTTCTCGAGAGCTTCGCCGTGATCGTTTGCCATTGCCAAGCCGTGTCCGACCGAGCCATTCGCGCCTGCGCGCTCAAGGGAGCCTGCTCCCTCGAAGAGGTCGGGGACGCGACGGGAGCCGGAACGTGCTGCGGCGGATGCCACTCCGTGATCGAAGAAATCGTGCGTGAGTGCGCTGCCGAGGGCCCGAGCGAGATTGCCGTACGGCGCCTTCCGCTCGTCGTCGAGCCGTCTCGCGCCGCCTGACGCGCTGTTGGCGGCGCCTCATCCGCGGCGCGGCTCGAGCGCTGCCCTTTCGGTGCGTGACGCGCGACCTATACTGGGGGCGTGACGCTTCCCGTACTCAACACGCTCGGTAGGGCCGAACCGAGCCTCGCCGAGCTCGACCTCGACGATGAAATCCGTCGCCTGAAGCGAGAGCGGAACGCGGTTCTGCTCGCTCACTACTATCAAGAGAGCGAAATTCAGGATCTCGCCGACGTCATCGGCGACTCGCTCCAGCTCGCGCAGGCCGCTCAGAAGACCAAGGCCGACGTCATCCTCTTCGCCGGCGTCCATTTCATGGCCGAGACGGCGAAGATCCTGAATCCCGAGCGCGTCGTCTTGATTCCCGACATGAAAGCGGGCTGCTCGCTCGCCGATCACTGTCCGGCGGACCGCTTTCGCGCCTGGAAAGCGCAGCATCCGGGGGCCGTCGCCGTGAGCTACATCAATTGCTCGGCGGCCGTGAAGGCCGAGAGTGACTGGATCTGCACGTCGAGCAACGCCGAGCGCGTCGTTCGCGCCATCCCCGCGGACAAGACGATCCTGTTCGCACCCGACAAGAACCTCGGACGCCACGTCGAGAAGAAAACGGGCCGGAAGCTCGTGCTCTGGCCGGGGAGCTGCATCGTCCACGAGACGTTCAGCCTGCGAAAGCTCGAAGCTCTGCGGCTCGCGCACCCCGAAGCGAAGCTCATCGCGCACCCGGAGTGCGAAGAGCCGCTCCTCGAGCTCGCGTCGTTCATCGGCTCCACGTCGGCGTTGCTTTCGTTCGTCGAGAAGGATCCCGCCAACGAGTTCATCGTCGCGACCGAGCCCGGCATCCTGCATCAGATGCAAAAGCGCGCTCCGACGAAGAAGCTCGTCCCCGCGCCTCCCGAGGGCAACTGCGCCTGCAACGAGTGCCCCTTCATGCGCCTGAACACGCCCGAAAAGGTCTACCTCGCTCTCCGTGACCTCGAGCCGCGTCTCGAGCTCGACGCCACGCTCATCGCACGCGCAAAGGTGCCCATCGAGCGCATGCTCGCGCTCGGCTGACCCCTCGCCGGAATCCCGAATCACGCCTGCGAGAAATCGGGGTCGAACCCATTCGCACTAGGGAGCTCGTGCTCGCCGACGGCAGACACGAACGAAGGCTCCTCGGCGAGGCGCGCATGACGGTGCCCGAGCTCGGAGAAACCCTCACGTGCCCCATCGTTTTCGGACCCCCAAGCTCGCTGTACCTCCTCGGCGCGACGGCTCTCGAGAACTTCGGCGTCGACGTAGACCCGGTCGCCAAACGATTGAAACCGCTCGCCGCCGTCATCGGCGGCTTCATCGCCTCGCGATAGCGGCGGCCAAAAGGTCCACTTGTACCCGTTAGCGGACGACGACCGGCGGCTCGGGCGGCCGATCCTCTTTCTGCACGCACGAACCGAGGTCGAAGAGGATGAACTCGAGAGCTTTCTCCTGGGGTGACAGGTCCTCGGTGGTGCATCCGCCCGGGAACGGCGTGTTCTCGTCGGACGAGTCGGTGCCCGCGCCGGCCGTGACGTGGAGGTCTGTGTGCACGAGACGGCCGCACAGCGCTTCCTCGTTTTCGGCCGCTTCGACGGGCGTGTTGATGGTCATGTACTGAACGTTGTTCGCCGTGTAGACCCACTGCTGCGAGAACGGTTGAATGGCGCTCTGCGCCGAGTTCTGCGCGGCGATCACGTCGAGCTTTCCGCGCGTCGGCGTGGCGTCGACGTTCACGAGCCAGTCGGCGAAGGCGTTGCCCTTCGGAAACGACACGTCGACGTCGAACGTGTACGGCGAGGGAAAGTCGTCGCTGCCGCTGAATTCGGCCACGGTCTGCCAGGCGTCGTCCGTGTTGAACCACCGGTAGTGCATGTGGTCGAAGAAGATGCGGCCGCCGGCATCGCTATACGCCTTGAGATTTACCTGATTTTCCGTGGTCTTCTCGTCGCTGCACGAGCTTCCCTCGCACGAGAGAACGAGCATGTCGTACTCGGCGAGCCTCGCGGGGTTCGGGTAAAGGTCCGTGAACGCGCGCGGAAACGTCGCGCCGCCGAGTTCTGGCGAGAACTCGTTCGCGCCGAAGCCGCTGTCGGGGTGCGGGCAGCCGGCGTACATGTCGACGCGACGGTCGCCGCCGGCGATACCGAATTCTTCGTCGCTGATGCCGATCTTCCGGAGCAGGCACTCGATGGCGTCGGAGTGGCCCGTGACCATGGCGATCTTCGGGAGGTGCCCCTCGCTCTGGTTCTGCGGCAGGCGCGTGAGCTCGCGATCTTCGATGACGTTGTCCTGGCACGCCGTGACGTTCGGGATCGTGACCCGGCGGCGCCACTTGCC
>DASUTR010000838.1:0-2879 GCA_036374535.1 Polyangiaceae bacterium | reverse complement strand
GATCGACAGCACGCTCGCCGACGCGTACTGGCAGCGGGGCGTTCTGCGCAAGCAGCAGGGCGCGATTCGCGACGCCGTATCGGACCTGACGCGCGCGCTCGAGCTCAACCCGGCACGTCACGACGTCCACGCGGCGCTCGCCGACGCCTACTACGATCTCGGCCGCGAGCGAGACGCGCTCGCCGAGTGGCAAAAGGCGGTCGCGGGCAAACCGGACAACGCGCAGTGGCGCTTTCGCTACGGCAAGCTGCTCGTCGTGAACGGTCTCAACGAGCCGGGCCGTGCCGAGCTCGCAAAGGCAATCGAGTGGGCGGAAAAGGAGGAGTCGCCGCCACGCTGGTTGTGGGAGGCCCATCACCTCTCGGCTCGGGCACTCGGCGTCCGGGCCGAAGCGGCCGCCCACTGGGAACAGTTCCTGCGGCTCGGCCCGCGCGATTCCCCCTATCGCGGGGAAGCGAAGCAGGCGCTCGCGCGGCTCGGCAAACCCTGGTCGGGCGACTGAGTCGGCCGGGCTAGTTGCTCGGCCGACTCAGCGCGGGTTCGGCTCCGAGCTCAGCCGGCGGGAGGCGGGGCAGCAGCGGCCCCGGCCGACGAGAAGTCGTAGACGAACGTAGCAATGCCGTCGCGCTTGTCCGGCGGCGTGAGCGCGAGCCCGCTGATGGCGCCCGTTACGCATTGCGAGAGCACCTCGGGCGCCGTCGTTCCGGCGGGATCGACCTTCACGTCCTTGATCCTTCCGGTTTCCGCTTCGACGACGAACTGGACGGTGACGCGGCCCTGGAGCTCGGCCTGACCCTTCAGAGCGGCGTCGTAGCAGGCCTTGATGTCCTGAGTCTTGGTGTCGAGGACGGCTTGCGTCGCGTCCCGGTAGTCTTCGGGGCCGCGCGCGTGGAATTCGCAAGCGGTGGCGGCGGTCGCGAGCGCGAGGAGGCTGAGCTTGATGACGGTAGTTTTCATGATGCTTTCTCCGTAGCGGCGAGGCCGTTACTTGAGCTCCTTCTTCTCCGCCTTCGGATCGGCCTTCTTCTTCTCGTCCTTCTTGCCGATTTCCTTCTTCTCGGGCGGCGGCGGCTCTTCGGCTTTCTTTTCGGAGGTGGTCTTCTCTTCCACGACCTTTTCCTTGCCGCTCGCGTCCTGCTCGATCTTCTTCTTCGTGACGTCCTGCTCGATGATGTTGAATTCGACGCGACGATTCTTCTCGCGGAGAGTCTCGAGCTCTTCCTTGGGCTTGCCCTTGTTCGTCTTCTCGGTGTCGTCGACGATCGGCTTGGACGAACCGAAGCCCTTCGCCGTGAACATCTCGGTTTTGAGCCCGCCCTTTTCGACGAGGTGGGTCATGACCGCCTTCGCGCGATCATCGGAGAGCTTCAAGTTGTGCGCCGCGCCACCCTCGGAGCTCGCGTGACCCTCGATCGCGATCTTCTTGATGTGCGGGTTCTTCTTGATGGTCGACGAGATCTCCTCGAGGAGACCGAACGACGCCGGAAGGATCGTCGCCTTGTTGTACTCGAACTGGATCTTCTCGGTGATTTCGATCTTGTTGTCTTTGACGATCACCTTCGGCGGCGGCTCGGGCGGCTTCGGCGCCTCGACCGGAGGCGGCGGAGGCGGCGGCAGCTGGCCCGAGATCGTGACCGGGTTCTGGCCGGAAAAGACGGTGGTTCCGCCGCACGCTGCCGCGAGCGAAAGTCCGGAGACCAACAGGGTGAAAGTGAAAGGCTTCTTGCGCACGCCAAGGATCTGCATTGCGTCGACTCCCTCTTCGGGGTTCGGGTGAGGGGAACCGTTTTGTCATCCCACGCCGCCTCGCGTCAACACCACGTGAGCCGATCGAACACGGCGCGCGCACGCCCGCGGTCGCCCCAACGAGCGGCCCGCAGGTTCCCCATGGGGAAAAATGCGAAAAACGTCGAATTTTGCCGGCCGGCTGTTCAGCTCTCGATGAAGCTCTTCAGCTGCTTCGAGCGGCTCGGGTGCCGGAGCTTCCGCAGGGCCTTCGCTTCGATCTGACGAATTCGCTCGCGCGTCACCTCGAAGTCCTGACCGACCTCTTCGAGCGTGTGGTCGCTCTTTTCGCCGATGCCGAAGCGCATGCGAAGCACCTTCTCTTCGCGTGGCGTGAGCGTCTTCAGGACGCGCCGCGTCTGCTCCGACAGATTCATGTTGATGACGGCGTCCGCGGGGGAGACGACGCTCTTGTCCTCGATGAAGTCGCCCAAGTGACTGTCCTCTTCCTCGCCGATGGGCGTCTCGAGGCTGATGGGCTCCTTCGCGATCTTCAGGACCTTCCTCACCTTGTCGAGCGGAAGCTCCATCTTCTCGGCGATCTCTTCCGGCGTCGGCTCGCGCCCGTACTCTTGGACGAGGTAGCGCGAGGTGCGGATGAGCTTGTTGATCGTCTCGATCATGTGCACCGGGATGCGGATGGTGCGCGCTTGATCGGCGATGGCGCGAGTGATCGCCTGACGGATCCACCACGTCGCGTACGTGCTGAACTTGTAGCCGCGCTTGTACTCGAACTTGTCGACCGCCTTCATGAGGCCGATGTTCCCCTCCTGAATCAGGTCGAGGAACTGCAGGCCGCGGTTCGTGTATTTCTTCGCGATCGACACCACGAGACGAAGATTCGCTTCGACGAGCTCGGCCTTCGCCTTCTCGGCTTTGCGCTCGCCACGACGAATCGCGACGTACGTCTTCATGAGGTCGTTCACGTCGACGCGAAGCTCCTCTTCGACCTTGCGGACGCCGCGCTGCGCGTTCTTGATCGTCGACTCGAGGTCGGCAAGGTCGTCGCGCCCGACGTGGAGCTTGCGGGCGAGGCGGGCCTCGGCGGCGCGGTCGCCCTTCGCGCGAGACAGCTCGCGGCGCAGCTCGTCCTT
>DASUTR010000837.1:0-5551 GCA_036374535.1 Polyangiaceae bacterium | reverse complement strand
GTGCCGCCCGTGGCGGTTCCGCCGGTTCCGCCGGTTCCGCCGGTTCCGCCGGTTCCGCCGGTTCCGCCGGTTCCGCCGGTTCCGCCGGCGGAGCAATGGACCTGAACGTTCAGGCGCTTGACCGTGTTGATGCACGGATCGCCGAAGGTCGCGTTGTTCGCAGCGACGGTGCAGGACGTCCTTCCGAGGCAGGCATTGGACACGATCGACATCGAGCTCGCCGCGTTGCAGGAGCTCGTCGTGTAAGAGCCGCACGACCCGGTCGGCGTGCCGTAGCTCGCGAACCCGATCGAGGAGATGCTCTGCCCCGCGGGACAGGCGAGGGTCGCGGAAGCGTTTTCGGCCGCCGTGGCGCAAACGCGCGTCGAGCTCGTCGGGTAGAGGCGCGATTGAGGGACGAGCTGCTTCGCCTGACTCGCGTGCGACCACGAGAGCCGGATGCTCGCGCCTTGGCCCGCCTCGTAATACTCGAGCCGAATCGAGTAGCGCTGCCCCGCCGAGAGCGTGATGGTGCCCGAGTTCTCGGTGGGAGCGTGATTCGTCCAGTTGTCGATGACCTGCTGTCCGTTCACCCAGAGCCGGACACCGTCGTCCGACGTCGTGAAAAACGTGTAGGTTCCGCTGAACGGCGCCTCCACCTCGCCCGTCCAACGCACCGAAAACGTGTCCACGCCGAAGCCGCTCACCGGCGCTCCCGTCCCCCAATCGAAATTCACGTTGGCATCGACGCGCGCCTGCGTCGCGCCCGTGAAGTCTTGATTGTCGAAGTACTGCCCCGTGAGCCCGGTGCCGCTGGAAAGTTCCGAATCGACGGAAGCGTACTCGGAATCGCCCGGAGCCCCGCTGCAGGCAGCGATCATCATCGGCAATCCGAGCCCCAGGCTTCGATTCAATCTCATCATGACTCTCCAGTACGGGTGTCGTCGCCCGCGCCGCGGCTCGGCGCGCGTGCGGTACGTACCGGGAGCCCCCCCGAAGGGTTCAGGCGGGCATCGAAAATTCGCGCTCCGAGCTCAGCGCGGCCCGGCGCCCTGCATCACGAGCGTCTTCACGTCCGCGGCGGGCTCCGGCGAGTACGCGTACGGCGGCTCGAACGCCGTGCCCGTCTGGTCCTGAGCGCCCGTCGTCGCGACGTATTCGTTGCCGCGGGAGGTGAGCTTCCCGGGGCCTCCGTCGTCTTCGTTGATCTCGTGCGGCTTGCCGACGCCGTCGAAGTAGTTGTTTTCGACCAGCACGTCGGACTCGAATCCGGCGCGGACGCAGTAGTTGTTGCCGGCGCTCGAGTAGTAGTTCGAGACGACGTGCACCTTGCCGAAGCGCACGCGCGGCATGCGCTCGACGACGCGCTCCGCCCACCAGTTGTGGTGAAACGTGACGCTCAGCGCGCCGCGATCCTCGGCGGCTGCGTTCTCGCTGTCGCTGTGGCCGACGAGATTCGAGTAGCGATGATCCTCGTACGGCGGGGCGTCGGAGTAGCGGAACTTCGACCACGAAACCGTCACGAAGTCCGAACCGTGCACGATGTCGAGGTTGCCGTCGCGCCCGTCCCATACCTCGAGGTGATCGAGCCAGACGTGGTGCGCGCGGTAGACGACGATGGCGTCGTCGTCGTCGTTCGGTGGGTCGGCCTCGTCGCCCTCGACGGCGGACGTAGCGCCGTTCACGCGCAGATTCCGAACGATGACGTTCTCGACCGTTTCGTCCGACGACTGCGGCCGGATACGAATGCCGCCGTTGATGGTCGCGCCGCCCGCCACGCCGACGAGCGTCTTGTTCGACAGGAGCTCGAGCCGCGGCACGTCGAACGTGCCCGAGAGCTCGATCACGAGCGGCTCGGGACTCACCCCGTACGCAAGGAGCTCCGCCGCCGTGGCCGGTCGCACGGTCTGCCCGCCGTCGCCGCCCGTCGTCGTGTCGCGGCCGAGCCCGGCAACGGCCGCCCACCCGACGAGCTCTCCCTGTGGGGGAACCATGCCGCTTCCCGCGGACCCGCCGGTGCCCGACGTTGCGGCGTTTCCCGCGGAACCCCCGCTGCTCCCCGCCGTGCCCCCGCCGCCGGCGCTGCCCGCGTTGCCAGCCGTTCCGGCGGAGCCGCCCGGCTTGCTCGGCGTTTCGCCGCCTCCACAAGCCGAAACGAGCAAAGCGACCGGAACCAGGAGCTCGACGTAACGCGGCATCGTGCGGTCAATTGTGTCCGGCCGACCTGGATCTGTACAGATCGAACCGTTCGACTCGCCGGTGGCGACGCGCAAAATTGCCATCAGCGAGGCGCAGCGCCTGCTCCCTGCGCTCGTGCGAAGCATCGCTCGAGATCGCGGGCGCGTCGACATTACCTATCGTGGCGAACCGCGAGCGAGCGTTCGCGACGCTCGGCGAAGGCAGCGCGATCGGCTCGATGCCGATCCCGGGCCTCCGGTTGGTTTGGTAGAGGAGGCGTCCGCGCCGGCTGCGGACTTGATGGGCCGGCCGCGAGGGCCTATGACCCGCCGGATGTTCGGATCCAGCGTCCTTTTGCATGCCGACCGCCGTGACGTCGCGGTCCGATGTTGCATTCTTGGAGCGCTGGTCCTCGCTTATTTTGGCTTGCTCGGCACCTTGCATCGGCTGCTCGGCACCCCCGCGTTTCTATTCGGGCTCGGCATCTGCCTCGTGGGGGCGGCGCTCTTGGGCCTTCGCGGCGCGCTCGTCGTGATCGTGAGCGTCGCGCTCGTCGATCGGAGCTTCGCGCTCGGACTTCCCCAAAGTCCCGACACCGGGCGGATGGCGGCCGTCATCGCGTTGCTCGTCAAGCTCGTGCTCGCCGGTGGTCTCGGACTCGCCGTCGATTCGCGCCGGCGCACGCTCGCGCTGAACGCCGAGCTCTCCCGGGAGATCGAAGCCCGGAAGCGCAGCCAGGAATCGCTCCGCCACAGCGAATGCATGCAACGCGCGCTCGTGGAGAGCCTGGGAGAGGGCGTGGGCGTCTTCGACGCGCAGGATCGGTTCGTCTTCGCGAACCAGGCGCTCGCCACGACGCTGGGTCTTCCACGCGACGAGCTTCTGAACGAGACCTTCCCCGGCCTCTTGACCGAAGAGAGCCGCCGCGCGCTGGCCGTCGCCTCACCGAACATCGGTGAACGTCGTTCCTACGAGGTCGCCCTCGAGCGCAACGGGAGCACGCTCTTGCTCGTGACCGAGACGCGCTTCGAGCCGAGCGGCTCGCGCGATCGATTGACGCTGCGTGTCGTTCGCGATCTCACCGATCGTGTCGTGACCGAGCGAAGGCAGCGCGATCTGGAGCGCGAGCTGCAGCGCAGTCAGGCCCTGCAGAGCCTGGCCGTCATGGCGGGCGGAGTCGCTCACGACTTCAACAACCTGCTCTGCGGCGTGGTCGGCAACGCCGACGTTGCTCGGCGCAAGGTGCCGAGCGACGCACCGCCCATGCTGTCGCGCTGCCTCACCGAAATCATGACGTTCGCCAAGGAGGCAGCCCAGCTCAGCAAGCAGATGCTGGCTTACGCGGGGCGGCGCAGCCTCGCGATCGAAGCGCTCGAGATCAACGCGGAGCTCTCGGCGGCGCTGCGACTCTTGCACGCCACCGTCGAGTCCAAGGCCCATCTGGTCCTGGAGCTTCGCGAGGGGCTTTCGCCGGTCGGCGCGGACCCCTTTCAGCTGCGCCAGGTGGTCACGAACCTGATCCTCAACGCGCTCGACGCGATGGAAGGAACGCGGGGCACGTTGACGCTGCGCACCGAATCGTTGCGGCTCGAGCCGCCGGACCACGAGCCTTACGGAGTCGGCGCCGGCGACTACGTGAAGGTCACCGTCAGCGATACCGGCCCCGGCATTCGCCCCGAAGCGCGCGAGCGACTGTTCGAGCCGTTCTTTTCGACCAAGGGAGCCGGTCGCGGGATGGGCTTGGCCGCCGCTGCCGGCATCGTTCGAGCGCACCGCGGCTGGCTCGGCATCGAGGAAACCTCGCCGCGAGGGACCCGTTTCGGCGTGCTCTTGCCCGTCGCGCACGAGTCGATGATACGCGTTTCGGAAAGCACCTCGCCGTCGAAGGCGGCCTCTTCCCCTCGCAGCATCCTGCTCATCGACGACGAGCCTGCGGTTCGCCTCGTGACGGGCAGAATGCTCGGTGAGCTCGGGCATCAGGTCGTGACGGCGGACAGCGGCCGGCGTGGGATCGAGGTGCTCCGGAAGGAGCCGCATGCGATCGATCTCGTCGTCCTCGACTTGACGATGCCCGAGCAGTCCGCCGAGCAGACGCTGAACCAGCTTCGTGGCGTCCGGGGCAACGTACCCGTGGTGATCACCAGCGGATTCCACGCTGAGGACGCCTCGACGCTGCTCCAGATGTCGAACGTGATCGGCTTCCTCGACAAGCCCCACACCATGACCAGCCTGGAAATGTTGCTCGCGTCGGTCGCCCAGCAAACGCCGCACGTCGTGACCAAGGCGGCGAGTCGGTAACCGCTTCGACTTCCGGGAGCTCGCAGGGGCTCGAGCGGGCCCTCAGCCTTGCGCTCCCTCGTGGCTTTCCCAATCGCGCGCGCGCGAAAGCGCCTGGCTCCATCGGCCGCGACGGTGCGCCGCCTCGTCGGCGCTCATCTGCGGCTCGAAGGTTCGATCTACCTGCCAGGAGCGCGATACGTCGGCCAAATCCTTCCAGAAGCCCGTGGCGAGACCGGCGAGGTATGCGGCGCCGAGCGCGGTCGTCTCGATCGCCTTCGGCCGCACGACGGACACCTGCAGGATGTCGGCCTGGAACTGCATCAGCAAGTCGTTCTTGCTCGCGCCGCCGTCGACCCGCAGGCCGTTCATCGCGATGCCGCTGTCCTGCTTCATCACGTCGAGCACGTCCGCGACCTGAAAGGCGATGCCCTCGAGGGCCGCGCGCGCCAGGTGGGCGGCCGTCGTGCCGCGGGTGATCCCCGCGATGGTGCCGCGGGCGTATTGATCCCAATGGGGCGCACCGAGCCCGGCGAAAGCGGGAACGAGATACACCCCGCCGCTGCTCGGGACCGTCTCGGCGAGCTTTTCCACGTCGGCGGCCGTCTTGATGATGCCGAGCCCGTCCCGCAGCCATTGCACGACGGCCCCGCCGATGAAGACGCTGCCCTCGAGCGCGTAGTCCGTGCGCCCACCGAGCCGCCACGCGATCGTGGTGAGCAGCTTGTGTCGCGAAATCTGCGGCTCGGCTCCGATGTTCATGAGCATGAAGCAGCCCGTTCCGTAAGTGTTCTTCGCCATGCCGCGCTCGAAACAATTCTGTCCGAACAGCGCCGCCTGCTGATCGCCGGCGATGCCGGCGATCGCGATCGGCTCGCCGAAGAGCGTCGTCTCACCGTACACCTCGCTCGACGAGCGCACCTCGGGCAAGAGCGCGCGCGGCACGCCGAGAATCGCGAGCAGATCGTCGTCCCAATCGCCGCGGAGGTTGCAGAGCATCGTGCGTGACGCGTTCGTGACATCGATGACGTGCCGCGCGCCGCCCGTGAGTTTCCAGACGAGCCAAGAGTCGATCGTGCCGAAGGCGAGCTCGCCGCGCTCCGCCCGCTCGCGCGCG
>DASUTR010000836.1:0-16980 GCA_036374535.1 Polyangiaceae bacterium | reverse complement strand
CGACCTCCGACCCGATGGGCCGGCAGAGCTCGACACCGGCTCCCGGGTCGACGGCGTCCTCGGCGCGCGCGCGCCCGGCACCGAGCGCAACGGCGACGAGGCCGAGCTCGAGCGGATCGGCCGAAACGAAGACGCCGCTCGCCTTGGCACGAATGGCGACGCGCACCTTGGCGCGCGGCAGGCGCTCGGGGTGCTCGACGGCGCGGACGTCGCCGCCCTGGGCGCGCACCATGGAGAGGAAGCGCTCGAACGCCGAGCCGTCGTCGAGCGCGCGTTCGAGCGCCATGCGCGCGCTCGCGGTCGTCTTTTCGCGTCCCCCGAGCCGGAGCATCTCGGCACCGAGCGCCAGGGTGAGCTCGCGCGTGTCGTCGGGCCCCGCGCCGCGGAGCACGTCGATGGCCTCGCGCACCTCGAGCGCATTGCCGATCGTGAGTCCGATGGGCTCGCTCATGTCGGTGACGAGCGCCACCGTCGGAAGTCCTGCGCGCCGCGCCGTGCGAACCAGGGCCCGGGCGAGCTCGCGCGCCTTTCGCCGGTCGGCCATGAACGCGCCTCGCCCCGCCTTCACGTCGAGCACGAGGCCGTCGCTCTCCACGGCGAGTTTCTTCGACAGAATGCTGGCGACGATGAGCGGAATGCTCTCGACCGTGCCCGTGACGTCGCGCAGCGCGTACAAGCGACGATCGAGCGGCGCGATCGTCTCGCTCTGTCCCACGACGCACGCGCCGGCGCTTCGGAGCACGCTTTCGAACCGCCGCCCGCCGAGGCGCACGCGAAACCCGGGGATGGCTTCGAGCTTGTCGAGCGTGCCGCCGGTATGGCCGAGACCGCGCCCGGCGATCATGGGCGCTACGACGCCGCACGCGGCCACGAGGGGCGCGAGGCAGAGGGTGATCTTGTCGCCGACACCGCCGGTCGAATGCTTGTCGATCTTCGGCGCTCTTACCCGGCGCAAGGTGACGCGCTCGCCCGATTCGAGCATCACGCGCATGAGCGCTTCGGTCTCGCTCTCGTCGAGCCCGCAGAGGAGCGCCGCCATGAGCCAGGCGCTCACCTGATAGTCGGCGACGTGGCCTCGGAGGTAGCCCGTGAAGAAGTCGCGAATCTCGTCCGCGCCGAGGCGGGCCCCGTCGCGTTTCTTGCGGATGATTTCGACCGGGCTTTCCGTCACGCCCGAAGTATCGTTCGAGTGTCGCCGAGGGCGCTAGTTCGAGCCGCCCTGCGGCGGCGCGCCGTAGACGGGGCCGAAGTTGCCACCGAGGCCGCCGACCGGGGGTCCGCTCTGACCGGCTGCGCCGCCGTTCTCGCTGCCGGCGCTCCCCGCTGCGCCGCCGGGACCGGACCCTGCGCCCACGAAGCCGCCGGCGCCGCCCGAGCCACCGGCGCCGCCCGTGGCGTCGGACCCTGCCGCGCCGCCCGACGGCGGTGCACCGTAAATCACCGTTCCGCCGGCATTGATGTCGCCCGCCGCGCCGCCCGTGTTGAAGCCGCCCGCGCTCGAATCGCCCGCGCTGCCGCCGGCGGGGAAGCCATAGGCGGGAGCGGCATTTCCGAAGCCGCCCGTCGCCATCGAGCCACCGCTCGACGCGCCCCCCATGCTCGCGCCGCCGTTCGACGAGCCGCCGGTCGCCCTCGAGCCCGACTTCCCGCCGCCGCCGTCATCGTCGCTTTCACTTTCTCCTCCGCACGCGCCGAGCACCGTCGCACCCGCGAGCGTCGCGCCGAACGTGAAGAGCGCCGCGCGTCCGAGTCGTGCGGCCGGCAGTCGGGGCGCGGGCGTGCCTTGAAGGGCAAGCGCGTGCCCGCAAAAGGGGCACGCCGTCTCGGTATGCCGCACGTGCCGCTGGCACTCGGGACAGGGAACCAGATGACTCATCGTTCTTCCTCCACCAAACTCGTCCGACACGCATTATGCGCGCCTGCGCCGAGGAGCGCCAGTCTGCCTGCTTGTCCTCGCCGGTCCGGCCCCCTAATGTCCGTGACTCACATTGGCAGCGCGCGGCCGGCCCCCCGGAAAATTCACGCAACACCGGCGTCTCGATCGCCTACGCGAGATCCTGAGTCGCCGCCCCAAAGGTCTCACGCTCTACGAGCTCGCCGATGGGCTCGGCGTCACCGTGCGCACGATGCGCCGGTACATGAGCGAAATCGAGCGGGAGTTCAACCTCGAGAGTGCGCCGGCTCGTCCCGGCGGGGCGCTCATGTGGCGCATTCGCGCGAGCGAAATCCCGCGAAAGGTCGAGCTAAGGCGCACGCAGGCGTACGCGATCCTCGCGGCCCGTCGCGTTTTCGAGCCGATGCGCGGCTCGACGCTGTTCGAGGAGATCGACCTCGCGATTTCCCGGATCCTCGACTTCGCCCAGCGTCCCGGCCGCGGGCCGAACGCGGGGCTCGCCGACGCTCGGCTCGAGCAGCGCTTCCTGTATCTGCCGCACGCTCCCAAGGACTACGCGCGCCGCACCGAGGAGCTCGACGATCTCTTCCAGGCCGTCTCCGATTTGCGCCCGCTTTCGCTCTTTTACAAAAGCGCCGGTAAGGCGGACGAAGAGCGCATCACGATTCACCCTTACGCGCTCGTCTTGCATCGCGACTCGATTTACTGCGTCGGCTATCACGTCGGCCGGCGCGAGATCCGCACGTTCGTACTCGATCGCATGCGCGACACCGAGTGCGCCGTGACGGAGCGCTTCGAGCTCCCGCCCGACTTCGCCGTGGACCAATATTTCCAAGGCGAGTTCGGCATCTGGCGCGACCAGGAGCCGCATCGAGTCGTCGTGGAGTTCGACGCACAAGCCGCCGAGTACGTGCGAGCCCGCAAGGTCCACGCTTCTCAGAAGCTCCAGGGCATCGCGGGCGGAGGGCTTCGCCTCACCATGACGGTCGGCAACCTCACGCCGGTCGTCAGCTGGGTGCTCGAATGGGGAAAACGCGCCCGAGTCGTCGAGCCGCCGGAGCTCGCCGAGCGCGTGCGCGAAGAGCTCGAGAGCGCGCTCGCCCACTACGAAGGGGAAAAACGCCCCGCCGCCAAACCGAAATCGAAACGCTGACGGTGCTAAGCGCCGGTCTGGCTCGATGGACGAGTACTTCGGTTCGGTCGCCGTCGTCCGGCTCGTCCTGCAGCGCGGGCTCGCAGCGATTTACCTCGTCGCGTTCGTTTCGGCGTTGAATCAGTTTCCGGCGCTGCTCGGCGACGACGGACTCCTGCCCGTGAAGCGCTACGTCGAGCGCACGCGGTTTCGCGACGGCCCGAGTCTATTCCGCCTTCACTACTCGGATCGCCTGTTCCGGTTCGTCGCCTGGTCCGGCATCGTGCTCTCGCTGCTCGCGCTTTCGGGGCTTTCCGAGCGCGGCTCCGTCTGGCTGTCGGCCGCCGTCTGGCTGCTGCTCTGGGCGTTCTACCAATCGATCGTGAACGTCGGGCAGACGTTCTACGCGTTCGGCTGGGAATCGATGCTGCTCGAAGCGGGGTTCTTCGCGATCTTCCTCGGCCCGTCGGGAGCCGAGCCGTCGCTCGTGCCGATTCTGGCGCTGCGCTTCATGCTCCTTCGCGTCGAGCTCGGCGCGGGGCTCATCAAGCTTCGCCACGACGAGTGCTGGCGCAAGCTCACGTGTCTTTACTGGCACCACGAAACGCAGCCGCTGCCGAACCCCCTCAGTATCCACTTCCATCGCTTGCCGAAAGCGCTGCTCCGGTTCGGCGTGCTGTTCAGCCACTTCGTTCAGCTCGTCGTGCCGTTCGGATTGCTCCTCCCCCAGCCGGTCTCGTCCATCGCCGGTGTCGTCATCGTCGTGCATCAGGGATGGCTCATCGTGAGCGGCAACTATTCGTGGCTGAATTGGCTCACCGTCGTGCTCGCCGTCACGGCGTTCAGCGACGAGGTGCTGCGCACGCTGATCCCCATCGCCGTTCCCGCGCAAGCTCCGCGCGGCACGGCGCACGACGTCGTGCTCTGGTTGCTCGGCGGCGCCACGCTGGTGCTCGGTGTCGCTCCGGTGAAAAACCTGTTCTCGAAGCACCAGCGCATGAATCAGAGCTACAACCCGCTTCACGTCGTGAACAGCTACGGCGCCTTCGGAAGCGTCACGAAAATTCGGCACGAGGTCGTGCTCGAAGCGACGCTCGACGAGGCGCCCGACGGCGACGCCGTGTGGCGAGAGTACGAACACCACGCGAAACCAGGTCCGCTCGATCGACTCCCGTCGCAGGTCGCGCCGTATCACCTCAGGCTCGATTGGCTGATGTGGTTTTTGCCCTTCGGCGTGCGCACGCACGGCGAGCGCGTGCTCGTCCCGGGCTACGACCGCTGGTTCCTGCGGCTCGTCGAGAAGCTCCTCCGCGCCGACGCGCCCACATTGCGCCTGCTCCGCCGGGCGCCCTTTGCGCAGCGGCCGAGGTTCGTGCGTGCGCGCTACTACCGCTACGAATTCGCGGACCGACAAACGCAGCGAACGACGGGAGCGCTCTGGAAGCGGCGGCTCATCGGCGACTATCTGTCCCCCACCGACCTTTCGGATTTCCGCATCGAGGCGCTCGACGCAGAGTAGCGCCGCGGGGAGCGAGGGTTCGGGCGCGTCCGTTCGAGCTGTGCCAGACTGTGCCGCGGACTTCGGTTGCGGAGCGGTGGATGCGGGTCCCGCGCCGGCCCGTTTCATGCATAGCTAGAGCCCATGACGTGGTGGACTCGTACGGTGTCGGTTGCGGCGTGTCTGGCTATGGGCGCGACGATGGCGGGATGCAGCGACGAGACCTGTGACGAGGCGACGGTGGCTCGCGCGACTGCCTTCATCGACTCGCACCAGAGCTGCGAGGTCGATGCCGACTGCATCGTCATGTCGGACTACTGCGAAACGATTCCGGGCGGCTGGTGCGGTCAGATCACGATGAGCCGAGCCGGCAAGGAATCTGCCGAATGGAGGAGCATCGCGGCTGAGCTCGAGGGGTGTTCGCCCGAAGAGTGCAGCTCTTGCGCCGGCGCCATGATTCCGACGTGCTCCGCGGGCAGCTGCGGCGGCCGGAGGTAGGCTAGCCCGGCGCCTTGGACGTGCGGTACTCGCGGTAATACGCGAGCACTCGCTTCACGTAGTCGACCGTTTCCGGGTACGGGGGGATGCCGCCGTGCCGCATGACGGCGCCTTCGCCGGCGTTGTAGCCGGCGAGCGTGAGCTCGATATCGCCGTTGAAGAGATTGGCGAGCACGCGCAGGTAGCGAACCCCGCCGAAGATGTTCTGGCGCGGGTCGAACACGTCCGTCACGAGCATGCGCTCGGCGGTTTCGGGAATGAGCTGCATGAGCCCCCGCGCGTTCGCGGGCGAGACGGCACGCGGATCGAAGTCGCTCTCGACCTTGATGACGGCGCGCACGAGCTCTTCGGGAATTTGATAGAGGGCCGCTGCGTGCCGAATGTGCTCGTCGTAGCGATCGCGCCGCCCCGGCGACGAATCCGACGGCATGCGCACCGGGACGTCGGTTCGCGCGTAGAGCTTTCCGCCCTTCTTGGGCGCGCTCGTGAAGCTGATGACGCCGTCGGGGCCGACGGTCTTGTAGATGTCGGCCTGGCTCGAGCCCGCGACCGTGAGCGCGAGCGCGGCGGCGAGCGTCACCCGATGGCGGCGGCGCTTCGCGGCATTGAGAGAAGCGGGCTCAGGCAAGGTCAACCGTTAGTATACGGGTACGACCGGCACGTCGTCCAAGAAGCGTGTCGCGCGCACATTCGGCCTCAACGCCGCGCCGCGATTCCGTATTCCACGAGGCGTATTCCACGAGCCTTCGGCGGCGGGCCCGCTTCGATAAGCCGATCCGCTCAGCCGCCGGTGCTCGGGATCTCCGGCCCGTCTTCGAAGACAAGCAGGCACACGACGAACGGCGGCGCTTCGGTTGCTCGCGGCTTTCCGAATCGCGACCACGGAGAGGTACGCCTCGCGCTGTACGGATCGCTTGGTCGGGCGTCGCACCGCGTGCGATTTCGCTCGTCGCCGCGGCGAGCGCTCCCGAATCCGGAACGATGATCGCGGGCGGCAGACCGCGCTCGGCGCGAGCGGCGTCGATCGGCGCGAGCACGCGAGCTCGATCGGCGCTTGCCCGCGGCGTGTCGTTCGTGCGCGCGCCCGGACGTCGATTGCGGGCCACACGCTCCGAGCGCGACGCAAGCAACGAAAACGACGGCCGCGCGACGCATGCCGCTGTCGGCGTGAAAACGGCAGACGAGAAGTCCGTCGCTGCGCGCGCGATCGCGACTTTTCTGACGCAACGTGGATGGCTCGGGCATCAACAATCTCGGATCTCAAGGGAAGTGGTGCCGGCCCCACAGGGCCGCCTTTCGGAGGAAGCGATGAATCTACAGGGTAAAAATCTCGCATGGATCGTCGGGCCGGCTGCGCTGGGGCTCGTTGCTTGCGGCGTTTCGGACGAATCGAGTTTCGAGTCCGATCGCACGGACGAAGCGGGGGAGGCGCTCCGTCATCGTGGAGGCCCGGGTCGTGGCCACGGGCACGGCGCGCGCGGCCACGGGCACGGAGCCCGCGGGCATGGGCATGGCGCGCGCGGCCACGGGCACGGCGGAAGCGTCGGGACGGGTGGAACGTCCGGTAGCGCCGGCACCGAGACGGGTGGAGCAAGTGGCACCTCCGGTACGGCGGGGACGGGCGGCAGCGGCGGAGCCGTCGGCGATCTCGTCGGTGCTCTCGACGGGCGGCTGATGCAATTCCCCTGCGCCGATACGCCGGTCACCGACGATTGCTCGGGACTCGGGTACGTCGTGGACGGGGTCGTCACGGCCTGCGTCGCTGGACGGAGCGAGATGGTGCTCGACCATCCCATCGGCGGCACACGCGGTGCGCGTTACGCGGTGACGATGCACTTCTACGGCATCATGGAGCCGAAGGTTCTCGGCGGGGGCGTGACGCGCGAAGCAGGTTCGAGCTTTTCCAATCGCGACGGCGGTGCTCCCCTGCCTTGGGCGACGGCGCCGGCCGGCACCGCGTACCCGCTTTCGACGTATTCCGCCTACGAAATGCACGTTCTCGACGACAGCGGTCTCGAAATCGCGCGGTACTTCCTGAACTCCGATGTCGCCGAGGGCCATTGGACGTTCGTCATCGATTTCGAAAAGACCATCGACGTCGTGGGAGGCGGCTCCGTTCGCCTGCGACGATTGGACTCGAACTGCCGCCTGATCAAGAACTGCGGCGCGACGCCCGGCATTCCCTGCGACGCCAAGGCGCGCACCGTCGACCTCGGCGACGCCGACCCTCCGCCACCGGCGCCCGGACCGTTCGAAGACGGCGGTTTCAATCAGCCGGGCCTCAACATGAGCGCCGGTCACGCCGGGCAGTGGTGGATGATCGACGTGACGGCCGTCGAAGCACGCTGAAGCGCCGCCGAGGCGAAGCCGATGCGTCGGCGTCGTCCGCGGGCTGTCCGACCGGCTTTCCCGAGCTCAGCGTCGTCGTATTTCGGCCGCATGCGTCAGCGCTTCGGCAAGGACCAGGAGCGTTGCGGCGCACGCCGCGACGAGCCCTGCCGTCGCTTCGAGTCCGATCCATTCCGCCAAGAGTCCCCCGAGGGCGGGCAATGTCACGGCTCCGGCGATCGCCGCGCTCACCTGAAACCCGATGGCGTGCCCCGCGGCATCACGGGTTCGTCGCGGCGTTTCCGACATGAGCGCGGGATAGATGGGGGCGATGGCGAATCCGACGAGGACGAGCCCCGCCGCCGAAACGAGTCCCGGAAGCGCGGACACCGCGAACGCTGCCGCGCCGAGTAGCGCGAGTCCGGTTGCGTAGCGGACGATGCCGACGTTGCCGACGCGCTCGACGAGAAAGCCCGAGGCAACACGGCCGACGAAAAGGCTTGCCCAGTAGGCGCTGACGACGAGCCCCGCGACGTCCTCCGACACGTTTCGAGATTGGACGAGAATCGTGTACGCCCAGTGTCCTGCGCCGAGCTCGACGCCGGAGTAGACGAAGAACGACAGCGCGCCGAGCTTCACCGTCCGTTTCCGGAGCGCTTCGCGCGCGCCGATGCTGGCTACGGAGCCTTCCGAGGGTGAACGATTCGCGGTCGCGTCGTTCTCGGACCAGAAACGCCGCGTGAGGAAGAAAGCGACCGACAGCGCGACGAGCAGCGCCGCGACGGCGGCGTACCCTGCGCGAACGCCGGCAGAGCTCGTCACGGCGCGCGCCATCATGACCGAGCCGAGCGCGGCGCCGGCGCTGTATGCCGCGTGGAGCCACGCCATGTGCCCGGGACGAAAATGCCGAGCTGCGTGGGCGTTGAGGCCGGCATCGATGGCTCCGGAGCCCCAGCCGACGACGATCGCGGCGAGCGCGAATAGGAGGACCGACGGCGCGAACGTGTAGCCGAGCACCCCGGCGACGACGAGCACGGTGCTGCCGAAGAGCAACGAGCCTACGCCTGCTCGCGCCATCAGCCGCCCCGCGAACAGCCCTGACGTGAAGTAGCCGCTCGACCCGGCCAAGAGGATCCAGCCGAGCGCCGCTTGCGTCAGCAAGAACTCCCGGCGCAGCGACGGCCACGCGATACCGAGCACGGCGTCGGGAAGTCCGAGGCTCACGAACCCCGCGAACGCGAGCATCAGGAGCAGGACGCGAGACGGAACGAACGTCATGGCGACAGGCACGTGCCTTCCGCGTACCGCGTGCCGCGGAAATGGGCTAGCAGTCGACGCGAAGTACGGCAGCTGACGCGCCAGTCGCGCCGAGCGGGCGGCCGGGGCTGCCGAGGAGGGCCGCGCGTCGCGCGCGTCAGTCGTCCGTGAGGTACGTGTAACTCCGCAGCGACTCTTCGTAGTGCTGAAGGAGCGTGCGGAGCTGCTCGTTCGTGATGCGACCCTGGGAGACGGCGCGCTCGGCTTGCTTGCGCACGGCCTCGACCATGTTGTCGGGGTTGTACTGCACGTACTTCAGGACTTCGGACACGCTGTCGCCTTTGACGACGTGCGTGATCTGGTAGCCGTTGTCGCTGAGCTCGACGTGGACGGCGTTGGTGTCGCCGAACAGGTTGTGGAGGTCGCCGAGGATTTCCTGGTAAGCCCCGTTCAGGAACATGCCCATGAAGTAGTGCTCGCCCTCCCTGAGGGCGTGCACGTCGAGCGTGCTCTTCACGTCTTCCACGTCGATGAAGTGGTCGATCATGCCGTCGGAGTCGCACGTGAGGTCGGCGAGCGTGCAGCTCACGGTGGGCTCTTCGTCGAGGCGGTGGATGGGCATGATCGGAAACAGGTGATCGATGGCCCAGATGTCGGGAGCCGACTGGAACAGCGAGAAATTGCAGTAGTAGATGGCCGAGAGCTTCTGCGCGAGATCCTGGAGCTCTTCGGGGACGAACTTGAGCCTGCGGAGGGTCTGCCGGATTTTTTCGCAGCAGTGCCAGAACAGGCGCTCGACGGACGCGCGCTCGCGGAGCGAGAGGTAGCCGTACTTGAAGAGGCTCTGCGCTTCTTCCTTCGCCTGCGTGGCGTCGTGGTAGCTCTCCTGCACGTTCTTCGGCTGGATGCCGCCGTACGTTTCGTAGAGCTCCTTCAAGAGGCGGTGGGCGTCGGGCTTGGGCTCGACCGGTTCGCCGAAGCGCATGTGGCTCCGGCCGACGACCTCGAGCACGAGCACGGAGTGGTGCGCCGCAATGGCACGCCCGCTTTCGCTCACGATGGTGGGGACGGGGATGCTCGCCTTGTTACAGGCGGCCTGGATGTGGGAGATGACGTCGGCCGCGTACTCTTCGAGCTGGTAGTTCTTCGAGGCGTGAAAATCGGTCTTCGAGCCGTCGTAGTCGACGGCGAGGCCGCCGCCCACGTCGAGGTAACCCATGGTCGCGCCCATCTTCGCGAGCTCGACATAGATGTTCGACGCCTCCTGCATCGCGTTCTTGATCGGAATGATGCTCGAAATCTGAGAACCGATGTGGAAGTGGAGGAGCTGGAGGCAGTCCAGCATGTTCTTTTCGGCGAGTCGGTCGACGACCTCGACGATCTCCGACGTGGTGAGGCCGAACTTCGCGCGGTCACCCGCCGAGTCCGCCCAGCGACCGACGCCGCGCGCCTGGAGCTTGGCGCGCACGCCGAGGATCGGGCGAATGCCGACTTTTTCGGAAGCGCGGAAGACGAGGTCGAGCTCCTCGAGGCGCTCGAGCACGATGATGACGGTCTTGTCGAACTTCTGCGCGACGAGCGCCGTCTCGATGTACTTCTGATCTTTGTAGCCGTTGCAGATGATGAGGCCGCCCACGTCCTGCATCGCGGCGAGGGCGATGAGGAGCTCGGGCTTCGAGCCCGCTTCCAGGCCGAAATTCCAGGTGCGGCCGTAGTGGACGATCTCTTCGACGAGGTGGCGCTGCTGGTTCACCTTGACGGGGTACACCCCGCGGTACGAGCCCGCGTACTCGTAGTCGGCGATCGCCTTGCCGAACGCTTCGTTGATGCGCTTGATGCGGTGACCGACGATGTCGGAGAAACGAATCAGGAGCGGGAGCTCGAGCCCGCGCGCCTTGAGCTCTTGCGTGAGCTCGTAGAGGTTGATCGCCTGCGCGCGCTCGGGATCGGGCGTGACCTCGACTTGGCCTCGCGCGTTCACGCAGAAGTACGGCGTGCCCCAACCGGTGATCTGGTAGCGCTGCGCGCTGCGCTCCGGAGTCCAGGGTGCCGGGCCTTCGCCGTTGGCGCTGGGTGGCCTGCGAGCAACGTCGAGTGCAGCGTCGAGAGCGGAAGCCATGACCTTCACGCCGACCGTTTCTGGGAATAGCTCGTCACTGACTGCTGGTGGTGACCGGGCCGCACTCGGCTCGGGACTTCGTCCGGGACTATAGCGCTCGCCGCGATGGAGTAAACGGCGGAGTGAGCGCCGGCGCGTTCACGTCGCCCGCGCCGTGCCGTCTCGCGCGCGATGGGCTCGCAGCGTTTTCGTTTCACGACGGGATCCAGAGCGACGTGGGGAGCGCGTCGCGACGCCACAGGGCAAGAAAATCCATCAGGAAAGCGACGGTGACGTGGACGAGAAATCCGGCATAAATGCTGCGGGTTCGGAGCGAGAGCGAGCCCAAAACGATGCCGGCGACGATGGCGCCGTTCGTCTCGAGGTAGGGCTTGCCGTAGTGGATCATGCAGTACGGGACGGCCATCACGAAGATGGCAGCCGAGCCCATCGTGCGGCGGAGAGCCCCCAGCATGAAGCCGCGGAAGAAAAGCTCGAGCGCGAAGAATTGCACCCCGTACATGAGCTCCCAGGCGATGAAGTCGGACCAGCTCCGGGAGCTCTGTTTATAGAACGGGTAGTAGGTGCCGAAGTCCGGCTGGCTCGCCACGACGAGCATCGCGGGGATGACGACCGCGAGGCAGAGGCCGTAAATCCAAATGTGCGAGAAGAAGCCGCGGATGCGGAGCCCCATGTCCAGCAGGCTGTCCTTCGGGTAAAGGAGCTTCCAGAGCGGTAGGGGGACGAGCACGTAGCCGAGGACGCGCGCGAACGACCACCACGCGTAGCTGTAGAGCTCGTCGTAACGTTGGAGGTCGATCCAAGTGACGCCGCGCGCTTCGAGGTCCTGAAGCATGGGGCGGAGCGTGCTGTCGTAGAGCTGCCGGCCTCCGTAGTATTCCTGGAGCGTGAGGACGACCGCCACGATGCAGAGGCACGCCGCCGCGCGGTAGTCGGGGGCCGGCCCGGCGAGCGCGCGCGCCTGGGCTTCTTCTTCGTCGACGGCCCGCCACGTATCGCGAAAGAACCACCAAACCGCGGGCGCGAGCGCCGCGAGGATGGGGAGGGGGAGCAGCGCCTTGATCGGGGGGTAGGCGAGCAGCGCGTGGAAGTACGAGGGCTCGGGGAGCCGGGTGAGCGGCAATATCGAGTCGACGGGAGGGGCGAAGGTCCACATGGCGTCGGGCGGCCGGCGTCTACTTGCGGGCGAGCTCGGGCGCGCGCGCGAGGCGGGCGAGCGAGCGCTCTTTGCCGAGCACTGCCATCACCTCGAAGAGCGGAGGGCTCGCCGAGCGGCCCGTCACCGCCACGCGTGCCGCCTGGGCGATGTCCTTCATCGCGATCCCGCGCTTCTCGCAAAAGTTGCGCGCGGCGGTCTCGAGCGGTTCGGCCCGCCAATCGCTCTCGGCGCCGAGGGCCGTCGCGAGCTCGGCCAGGCGCGCCGCTTCGTCCGGACCGAGCAGCTTGTCGCGGGCCTTCTCGTCGAGCTCGGGCGGGTCGCGAAAGTAGAAGTCGAGGGCGGTCGCCGCCTCCTTCAGGGTGCGGGCACGCTCGCGGATGGTCGGGATGGCGCGGAGCAAGGTTTCGTCGGCGGGCTCGGGCAGGCCGCGCTCGGCGAGGAACGGGCGCACGGAACGGGCGTACTCGGCGAGCGGCGTGAGCTCCTCGCGCTTCAGGTGCTCGAACGCGGTATCGGCGAACTTCTTCTCGTCGAACTTGCCGTCGCCGCGGTTCACGCGTTCCCAATCGAACGCCTTCACGAGCTCCTCGCGCGAGAAAATCTCCTGATCCCCGTACGACCAGCCGAAACGGACGATGTAGTTCAATACGGCGGCCGGCGGGTAGCCGCGGTCGCGATAGTCTTGAACCGAGACGGCGGTGTGGCGTTTCGAGAGCTTCTCGCCCTTCGGCGAGAGCATCATCGGGAGGTGCGCGAACTCCGGCGGCTCCCAGCCGAGCGCGGCATACAGCAAAACCTGCTGCGGCGTGTTGCCGATGTGGTCTCTCGCGCGCGCGACGAGCGTGATGTCCATCAGGTGGTCGTCGATCGTGGCCGCGAGGTTGTAGAGCGGGTAACCATCGGTGCGCACGAGCACGAAATCTTGCTGGGAAGCGTTCGGCGTACTGATGGCTCCGAATACGCGATCGACGAAATCGGTCGAGCCTTCGCGCGGGGTCTTGAAGCGGACGACGTGCGGGAGATCGGGCTCGTCGGTCCGGTTGCGACAGGTGCCGGGGTAGACGAACTGGGCTTTGGGATCGCGCGCCTTGAGCTCTTCCCTTGCCTTGTCGAGGATCTCTTTCGTGCAGTAGCAGCGGTACGCCTTGCCCTCGCGGATGAGGCGCTCGACGTGCTCGCGATAGATCGCCTTGCGCTCGCTCTGGAAATACGGCCCGTACGGTCCGCCGACCTCGGGCCCTTCGTCCCAATCCATCTCGAGCCAGCGGAAGGCGTCGAGGATCGCGCGCACGCTTTCGATGCTCGAGCGATCCTGGTCGGTATCTTCGACGCGGATCACGAACACGCCGCCTTGGCTCTTCGCCCAGAGCCAGTTGAACAGGGCCGTCCGTGCGCCGCCGATGTGCAGGTAGCCGCTCGGCGAGGGCGCGAAGCGCAGGCGGGGCTTCATGGGGCCGCCGCGTTAGCACTGAGCGGGGGAGGCGTCACGGGCTCCGCCCGAACGCCGCGCTACATGGGGGCACAGATTTCGAGGCAGGCTTCTTTTTCCGGGGCGCAGTCGGCTTCCACATCGGCGTGGGCGACCTCGTGACATTCGTGGGCGGGACCCTCGCCCTCGTCGGCCGAGTGGCAGAGATCCATGATCTCCGCGCACGACGGGCTCTCCGGGTCGTGGCCGTTGCCGTGAACGTCTTCCTCCTCTTCGTCGCCGCAACCGACGAGTCCCACCGAGCCGAACGTCAGGCAGGCCGCGAACACCGTCATGAGTCGTCGGAGGGTCATGTGACGAAGCGTACGCGCCGGTCGGGGGGGTCGGATGCGTCAAATGGTCGCAGGCCGTTCGGACTTCGTTCAGGGCCGCCAGGGGTCCGAGAAGCGCGGGTTCTTCAAAAAATCCTGGTCGGTGAGGCTCTCGAGGAACGCGAGCACGTCGGCACGCTCTTCGGCGGTCAGCGTGAAGCCGACCATGAACGGGCTCTTCAGCGGGCTCGCGCTGCCGTTTCCGGCGTTCGGACCGCTCGGGACGGTGCGCCCGCCGGCCGCGTAGTGGTCGAGCACGGCGTCGAGCGTATCGATGCTGCCGTCGTGCATGTACGGCGCGGTTACGGCGACGTTGCGTAGCGTCGGCACGCGGAAGCGACCCATGTCAGCGGGGCGGCCCGTGAGCTCGAAGATGCCCGTGTTCGGCGCCGGGTACGCGCCCTGTCCGTCCACGTTGTAGAGCGCGGTGTTGTGAAAGGGCGTTTCGAGGAACGCCTTGCCGACGAAGTTGACCGAGTCCTGCAGGTTGAAGCCGACGTGGCAGTGAAAGCACTCGAGCTTCTCCGAGTTGAAGAGCACGCGGCCGCGCTTCGCCGAATCGGAGAGCGCGTCGGTTTCACCGTGATACGTGGCGCGGTCGAACGGGGAGTTGCCGGACAAAAGCGAGCGCTGGAACGAGGCGAGCGCGCGCGTGACGTTCGCGAGGGTGAACGGCTCGTCGTCGTTCGGATACGCGGCGGCGAAGAGCTCGGGGTAGCGGGGCGCCGCTCGCAGGCGCTCGAGGAGCTCGGCTTCGCGGCCGTTCAGGCCGAGCTCGACCGGCTCCGTTCCGAACATGGGAACGAGCGCCTGGCTCTCGAGCGTGAAGAGTAGCGGGTTTCCCCAGGTGAGCGTCGCGGCGTAGGCGACGTTCGCGAGCCCCATCGAGTTTCGCGGGTGCGCAATCCCCGTCGAGCCGAGCGGTACGCGGCCGGCGTCCGAGAAGGCGAGCTCTTGCCGGTGGCAGGACGCGCAGGCCTGGGTTTGGTTGCCGGACAGCCGCTGATCGTAAAAGAGGTGGCGTCCGAGCTCGACCTTGGCCTCGGACATGGGATTTTCGGCGGGCACGACGGGCGTCGGAAAGCCCTTCGGGAGCTTCCAGTCGTAAAGGGGAGCGGGAGCGCCGCCTTCTCCGCCTTCTCCGCCGGGGTCTCGTGCTCCGCCGTCGCTCGAGCCCCCGTTGGTGGCCGCGCCGCGGCCCCCCGCGCCACTCGTGGCGCCGTTCTCACCGCCGTCGCCGGCCTGAGATGACCCTCCCGTCGCCGTGCCACCGCTCGGCGCGCCGCCTTCGTTCGGGCGGCCGGCGTCGCCCGGGCCGCTACCCGCCGCGCCTCCGCTCGCCGTGCCGCCCGGTTCCGTCCCGCTCCGAGACGTCTCGTCGCCGCAGCCGGCGGCGAGCGCCCACGCGACGCCCGTCGCCGCCGCGAGCGCGACGCGAGCAGGCGTCATCTCGCGGCTACTCCATCCGGAAAACGCGCTGGGTCGTCGGCGTGAGCGACCCCGTGAACCAGTTGATCCCGAGGTACTCGAAAGGCCAGGTGCAGGTGTCGGCGGTGAAGGAATGGCAGAGGTCCGTCTTCAAGTTCGACTTCTGCAGTAGTTCTTTCACGTCGGCGACGGCCACGCTACGTCCGAGCCGGTAGTCGGGGAAGCGGAACTCGGGACGATTCGGCTTGGCGCAACCGGTGATGCCGCCCGCCTGCGCGTCGCCCACGCATCCGGTGCTGCCGACGTGGAGCACGTTTTCGAAGCTCGTGGTCGCGCCCGTCTCGGCGGAGGTCATGAGCGAGAGGAAAAGGTGCCCGGAGTTCCAGCTCCAGAACATCGAGCTCAGGTTGAGCGGCGCCGGCGCGGTCGTCACGTCGGTGTGGTTCAGCGCGAAAGGGACGCCGAGCTTGAAGACGATGCCGCGGTACGTGCCCGTCGGCACCGTACCCACGATCTTGGTGTTCATCGCGGCAGTGCCGTTCGCGCACGCGTTCGTGTCGTCCTCGAAGTCGAGAAGAGCGACGTTCTGGTACTGCCACGTGTTGTCTTGGGCGAGCGTGGCGGGCACTTCCATGCCGGCGGCATCGATGAGCCGCACGTCGTGGACGTAGAACTTGAAATCGACGGGCCGAATCGTCGACGCATCGGCGCCGACGTTCGCATACGAGGACGCGCAGCTGAAGGGCTCGGTCCCGACCTTCGCGCCGAACAGCGCCGTGAACGGAATGGTCGCGGCGCCGCCGCAGGCCGTGCGGCACGCCGCTTCCTGGGCGCGGCAGGCTTCTTCGTCGCCGTGATGGCCGACCTCGTGACAGTCGTGCTGCGGTCCCGGACCGAGATCGTAAGCGTGACAGAGCGAGCCGAGCTCGGGGCACACCAACGGTTCGGGAGTCCCGCCGGCGCCACCCTCGCCTCCAGGCTCGCCGCTACCGCTTTCACCCCCGACGCCGCCGTCGGGTACGCCGCCGGAGCCCGAAGAGCCCGAGGTGCCGCCGCGGCCCCCGGTTGGGGTCGAGCCGCCCCTGCCGCCTGTCGTGGAGCCGCCTGTCGTGGAGCCGCCCGTCGTGGAGCCGCCCGTCGTGGAGCCGCCCGTCGCGCTACCGCTCGTGCCGCCGTGGTCGTCGTTGCCGTGTCCGCCGCCGCCGTCTTCCTCTTCCGATTCGTCGCCGCAACCGGCGAAGGCAGCACTTCCGATGATGCAGGTGGCGATGAAGGCAATGGAACGAGCGTGCATGGGTTTCTCCCTTGAGCCGATTGCGTGAGCCGATTGCGCGGAGCTCGTGTTTGCCCGGTAACACGGCGTTTCGCGCGCCGCGCTGCGGTCTGTTGTCGCATGGCGGTGCGCCCCTGCGGCGATTTGTCGCGTGGTTAACGATGTGGTTGCGTGCGACGCTCGGATGCCATGAACGATCGCAACCGCGCGCGTTTCCTTCCCGTCGTGCGAGCGTCGGCCATCTTGCTCGGGCTCTCGGCATCCGCGTTCGTCGCGTGCGATTCCGACGGCGACGACACGGACGATCCCGAAGGCGATCCGGCCGACTGCCGCGTCATCGCGAACCGCTGTCACCCTTACGACTCCGAATCGGAGCTCGCCGCGGAGTGCCACGAGGTCGGCCACGATGGAGCATCACCCGCGAAGTGCACGGAGATGCGCGCGCGCTGCCTCGACGAGTGTCCGCCGCTCCCCGACTCGGGCACCGGTGGCAACAGTGGCAGCTCGAGCGGCGGCACGCCGAACGGCGGCACGTCGAACGGCGGCACGTCGAGCGGCGGCACGTCGAGCGGCGGCACGTCGAGCGGCGGCACC
>DASUTR010000835.1:0-18326 GCA_036374535.1 Polyangiaceae bacterium | reverse complement strand
TTCGAAGTCGCCGGCGGTCCACGCTTCGAGGACGCAAACGGCGCGGTAGCAGCCGCCCGGCTCCGAGCCGGCCTCTTCGTCGCCCGCGCACGTCTTCTGCACGAGGACGTTGTACGGGGCGAGCACGGGCTCGAGGCTCCCTTCGAGCGGGTTCAAGTCCTTGAAGGTGACGGTGTAGTCGCCCGCGCCGTGGCGCTCGGCGAGCACGTCCTCGTCGCGGAGCTCGAGCGGGTTCAGCGACTCTTCGGGAATCAGCGAGCCGTCGTGATGCACGCGCGCATAGGCGAAGTTCGGCGAGTACTCGCCATGTTGCGGATATTCCAGGCTGTCCGCCCGGTACGACCAGGCGAAGTCGGACTCGATGTCCTCGCCCGACGCGGGGCTGACGCAGCGAACGGTGGAGAGGAGCGCGCCTTCCGAGAACGTCGTGCCCGCTTCGAAACAGTGCGCGTTCCCTCCGATGGTGCTCACGAACAGCGCCCAGGCGCTGCCTTCCGCAGACATGGGAAATGGTGCGAGGTTTTCGCCGGCAACGGTGTAGTGGCCGGGGCCGACCGTCGTGAGCGCCGGGAATTCACACGGCGCCTGGCGGCCGGGCGGCATGTTCTCGGGAACGTTGAGACACCCCGAGCCGTGCACCGAAAGGTCGGGCAAATCGTCGTTGTACTTCGGGTACCAGCCGACGAGCGCCGGGCCTTCGATGCCCTGAGCGCGCGCAAGGCCGGGCGCTAGGACGGCGAGCGCAACTCCCGCCAGTGGGACGGCGAGGGAGCGTCGCATACGGAACACGAACGGACGGCCGTTACCCAGGCGCTTGCCAGACGCCGTTGATCACGTTGGCGCCGTTCTTCACATACGCCTCCGACGCGAGCTTCGAGGCGGGATTCGCGCCGAGGAAGGCCTGCGCCACCGTGACCCAGAACGCGTTGTGCATGGCGTTGTTGGCGTTGATGTACTGGCCGCCCACGATTCCGAGGTTCTTCCCGCCGAAGATGAACGCCGCGTGGCCGTTGCGGGTATGCGCGGCTTCCGCCACCTCGGTCACCATGGGGATCGCGGTGTTGTCGAGGAGGTTATTGCCCATCGCGTCCATCTGCACTCGGAACTGGTTGATGATGTCGGCCGTCTTCTGGAAGTACCAGCGATTGGCGTTCACCATCGCATCCCAGATGTACCCGTTCGTACTCGGGCGAGCACTGTTGTAGAAGTTGGCGTCGCCGACGCGGTGGCTCAGCGGGTGGTGCATGTAGATCGTGCTCGGGGCGTTCGGATCGAGACCCTTGAACGACACGTGGTTCGTGCCCGGCGACCACTGGAACGTCGCGACGCGGATGATGTCGCACGCGAACGCTGCACGAATGATGCCCGCGTGGGCCTGACCAATCTGCTCGTGAACGTCTTCGTCGGACGACGAGGCGGTGGGGTTCGTGTAGTCGAACTTGCTGCCAGATTTGCCCGCGAGGCTCGAGGGGGGCATCGCCGGCAGCATGCAGGCCATGCCGGTCGAGGGGTTGTTGATCTTGTCGCTGAGGTCGCGCTCGATCTTACGGATGGCTTCGACGTGTGCGTCGATCTTCACCTTTTCGGCGGCTGGGACGAGCGTTCCCATGCGCTCGAGCTCGCGGATGGAGAAGTCGAGCGCGCTCCGGCGGTGCTTGAGGAGACGGATCGCGTTTTCGTCCGTCATGCCGCCGCCCGGCGTGAACCCCATGAAGAGCTTCTGGTAGAGCTGAAGCGGTGCTAGGGTCGGCTCGAGCGGCGCGTTCTCCATGATCATGCCGCCCGGGCGCGCCGACGCGATCGACTGGCGCGTATGGCCGTAGGAAAGCGTACGCGTGGAGGTTTCGTACGAGTCGATGCGCGCGTCGCAGATGGCGTTCGCGTAGCCGGGGCCGATGATGTTGCCCGAGGCGTCGCGGCGCGCGAGCTCCGGGACGTTCTTCAACATGATCTGGTCCCACGAGGGGCCGCCCGCGCAGCCGTCGTCGTCTTCGCCCTGGTTGTCGCGGGTGCCGGGGCAGTTCGCGCCCGTCGTCGCCATCGGCGTGCCGGACTCGTGGCCGCCACCGTTGCCGGCGCTGATGCCGTTCATGGTGAAGCCGTGGAAAATGGTGGTGTGCGGCCGGAGCTCGGGCGTATCGAATGGCGAGATGATGTAGCCGGGACCCTGCGCCGTCTTCGACGTGCTGTAGCCAGAACCGGTGCCTGTCGGGATGAACTGCGTTCGGATCGTGCCGACGGGCCAGTGCATCATGAGGAAGCGCTTGATGGGCGCTTGGGGCGCTGCTGCTGCGGCTTCGATGTTGCGCAGCATGATTTCGAAGCCGAAGGCACCGCCAACGCTGGCGAGGAACGAGCGACGAGCAAACTTATAGGACATCATGGTCACATACCTGCCGAGCGGAGGGAGATGGTTTCGGAAACCGCGATCTCACGAATGAGAGCCGAGAAGCTCTTGTCGGAAAGCGTGGTGTCGTTGAAGCGCTTGTAGACGTCTTGGACGGCGCAGCTGCTCGTCGGCGTCGCGGGCGCCGGCGCTCCGGCGCCGCCCTGGCTCACGTCCGAAAGCGCGAAGTTCATGAGGTTCATGGCCATGCACTTGTCGAGCGCGCCGCTCTGGATGACGGCCTGCGCCATCTCTTTCACGTTCGCGACCGTTGCCCCACCGACGACGTCGGGCAGCACGGAGGTCGTCCAAGCCGCGTCGATGGTGCGGCCCTGGAGATCCATCGTGCGGAAGCGACCGATGGAATCGTAGGGCTCCAGCACGAGACCGAACGCGTCGAACTGGGCGTGGCAGCCAGTACACTTCTGATTCATCACGCGATAGTCGGCCTGCTCCTTCTGGCTCATGTGCTCCGACTCCGCGATGCCCGCCAGAATGTCCGGATCGTCCTCGGGAAAGGCCGGATTGTCCTGGCAGAGCAGCGCCGCGTTCAAGGCGAGGCCACGGCCGACGACCGAGGGCGCGTCGGGCCGCGTCTTTGCGATGAGGAACGGCGCGATCGTGAGCATACCCGAGCGATCGGCCGGGAGCGTCACCATGCCGAACATGTCGGCATCGACCTGCGTCGGCGCCGGGACTCCGTAGATCTGCTGTGCGAGCGTCGGTGTGGTCCACGTGGTCGTGCTCGTGAACAGGTTGTAGAGGGAGCCGTTCCACAGCATGTTCTTCATGAACAGCTCGCCCTCGCGGAACATCTGCGCTTGCATGCCCGCGGTCAGCGTGATGCCCGGAATGCTCATGGGGTCCACGACGACGGTGGGCACCAGCGAGAGCTGGAAGTACGCGACCATGGCCGCTTCGAGGTTCGCTCGCGCCGCCGGGGTGGCCAGCATGCGCTCGATCTGCATGCGAACGACCGCCGGATCGCGGAGCTGGTTCGCGGCTGCGGCCGCGAGCAGCATGTCGTCGGGCGGGCCGTCGGTGACGAAGTACGAGAGCACGCTCGCGATTTCGTGCTGACTGAGCTCACCCATGACCCGCGGGTCGGCGCCGAACTCGGTTCGGTACACGAACCCGGGTGAGGTCAGGATGCCGTACACGCCGTACTGCAGCGCCTGCGCCAGCGTGCCGCCGTTGCCGGCTGGCGTCGCGGTCGTTGCGCCGGTGATCTCGGCGACGAGCTCCGTGTTGATGGCCGTACGCTCGGCGTCGGTGAGCGGCCGGCGGTACGCCTTTTGCGCGAACGTGTGCAGGAAGTTCTGCACGCACATGGCGTCGGTCGGCATCGCGCCGCACGTGGAGATCGTGGCCATGTTCGCCACGACGTGAGCCATACCCGCCTGCGCCATACGATCGATCATGCTGAACTGCGTGTCGCCGATGAGCACGCCGCTGACGGCGAGGGGCGGGAAGGCGCGGAACGTGGCGGGCGGAATGTCTTGTTCCGTCGCGATGGTCTGCGCGAGGGCGGGCGTGAAGAGCCCCGCGTACGAGTTGATGAGCTGGTTCTCCGTGAGGCGCACCATGCGTTTCGGGGTCGTCACGTGCGTGCCGACGCAGTCCGTGGTGCCCCCACCCGTGCCGCCGGTTCCCGGCGTGCCACCGACCCCGGACGTGCCGCCCATGTTGGCTCCGGACGAGCCCGAGGATGCCCCGGACGTGCCCGCGGTTCCGGCGTCCCCTCCGCTGCCCGACGCGCTACCCGCAACGCCTGCGGTGCCGCCGGTATTGCCGCCGTCGTCTTCGCCGATCGTGGTTTCACAGCCCACCGCGAATACCCCCCCGGCTGCGATCAGAACCGGTAGGGCAGAAGTGAGCGATGAAAAACGGGCTCGGTGCTTCATGAAGAGTCTCCGGAGAATCGAGGGTCCCACCAATCACGCGGCCCGCGGGCCAATCAGGCTCGAGACGGGGCCGATGTGAATTGTAACTAGAAGCGACACCACGCGCTCTCGGCCGCTCAAGAAAATCGCGTTAGTCACCAACATCGTTCGCCGGGAAGCTGACTGACGGTCATCCGTGCAGCTTCGAGGAAATCATATCCTTCCGCTGGAAAGGATCGGCGCACGCGCGCGCAGGTACGAGGTTGTGGGACACGCGACCTGTGAACTTCTCAACCCTCGTCCACGGCGCCGCCGTAACAGCGCTCGACCACCTCCATGGTCCTGACGGCGTCCTCGACCCGGGTGATGAGCACGGAATCTTCTCCGGCAGCAAAACGCTGGAGATTACTCATGGGGCCTTCGAAGGCTTCGTCGAACCACGAGCCACGGAGGGGGACCCGCTGCCAATCACCCCCGGCAAGACATAGGTCGAGCGAATCGGGCTCGCCCTTCGGGTAATCGAGGTTCACGCCCATCTGCGCGACAGCCGCGCCGTTCGTCCCTTCGAGCTTGAGCTCGGAGGCCTGGTGTCTGCGCCCGTAACGGTGGCCGTGAAACGCCGCGACGAATGCGCGAAGCGCGTCGCCGTAGTCGAGAATCGTGACGCTCCGCGTGTCGCTGTACGCGGGCAAGCCCGGATGCCGAACGGCTTTCGAGAGCACGCCGCGGGGCTCGCCGAGCAGCGAACGCGCGAGATCGAGGTAGTGGACCGAGTGGTAGAGCACCTCGTGGCGTGGAATGCCGGCGAGGAACGGCCAGTCGTCCCACGGCGTGTGCACGTTTACGCGCACTTCGAAGTCGACGATCGTCCCGAGCGCGCCCGAGCGCACGAGCTCGCCGAGCGCCAGCATGTTGGGCGCGAAACGCAGCTGGAAATTCACCGCGGCGACGAGACGCTTCGCGCGGCACGCTTCGACGATGCGGCGCGCTTCGGCGAGCGTCTCGCCCATCGGTTTTTGAATGAGCACGGTCGCACCTTCGGGCAGAGCGTCGAGCACCGAAAGCACGGCGCGCGCCGGTACGGCGAGATCGAAGACGACGTCCGGCTGAGCCGCGACGTCGGCGAGCGTGCCATGCACGATCGGGACCTCGAAGCGCGCCGCGACCCGTTCGGCGCGCGCCCGATCGATGTCGTAGAGACCCGCAATCGAAAGCCCGATGCGCCGGTACGCCGGTAGGTGCGCGCTTTCGACAATTCCGCCCGCGCCCACGCACACGACGGGTCGTGGCCGGCTCGGTCTCGGCCAGGCTTGCAGAAGGTCAGGAACCGGTGCCATGCGGGCTCGTGGCCATGATACTCGTTGAGCAGAAATGAGCAGAAAAAGCGTTCGCGGCAAGGTCGGCGTCGTCACGGGGGGCGCTTCGGGGATCGGCGAGGCGACCGCGCGGCTCTTCGCCGCCGAAGGGGCGATCGTTCACGTTCTCGATCTCGACGGGTCGGGCGCGGGACGTGTCGCCGAGGCGATCGAAGCCGCCGGCGGGCGCGCATTTGCTCACGAGGTCGACGTCGCCGACGAGGCTTGCGTGAAGCGCGCCTTCGACGCGGTGAACCAGCGCTCCGGGCGGCTCGACGCGCTCGTGAACAGCGCCGGTATCGCGCACGTCGGCACGTTGCTCTCGACCGAAGAGTCCGACCTCGACCGCCTCTATCGCGTGAACGTCAAGGGTACGTACCTCGCGTGTCGGGCGGCGGTGCCGCTCATGCTCGAAAATGGCGGCGGCTCGATCGTGAACCTCGGCTCCATCGTCTCGCTCATCGGGCTCGAGGAGCGCTTCGCGTACACGATGACGAAGGGCGCCGTGCTCACGATGACCCGCTCGATCGCGGTCGACTACATGAAGCAAGGCATTCGCTGCAATTGCATCTGCCCCACGCGCGTGCACACGCCGTTCGTCGACGGCTTCGTGAAGAAAAATTACCCGGGACGCGAAGCCGAGAAGCTTGCCGAGCTCGGCGCCTACCAGCCCATGGGGCGCATGGCGCGGCCCGACGAAGTCGCCGAGGCAGCGCTCTTTCTCGCCTCCGACGCCTCCGGCTTCATCACGGGCCAGACCCTGCCCGTCGACGGCGGCGTGCTCGTGAAATAGCCCATCCATAACGGTAAACATCGAAAAGAATCGCCATGAGCATCACCGCCGTCGAAACCGTCCTCTGTCGCGTGCCGCTCAAGCAACGCACCATCACCGATTCGCAGTCGAAGGTCGACGCGGTCGAATTTCTGCAGGTCGTGCTGAAGACGAGCGACGGCATCACCGGCTACGGCATGAACTGGAGCTACACGACCGGTCTTCGCATGGCGCAGGTCGCCGTCGACGACTGCTACGCGCCGCTCCTCATGGGCCGCGACCCGGAGCGCCGCAAGGAGCTCGTCCGCGATTGCTACTACTCGAACCACTTCGTGGGGCGCGTCGGCGCCTCGGCCGTGGGGCTCGCGGCGGTCGATTTCGCGCTCTGGGATTTGCAGTGCAAGCGAGCGAACCTCCCGCTCTGGCGCTTGCTCGGACCGTGCCGCGAGCGCGTGAAGGCGTACTCCACCGACGGCGGCTGGCTTACCTGGAGCACCGACGAGCTCGTCCGCGACGCAACGCGCCTCGTCGAGCGTGGCTTCGACGCGGTCAAGCTCAAGCTCGGCCGTCCCGACCCGCGCGAAGACTTCGAGCGCGTGAAAGCCGTGCGGCGCGCCGTCGGTGATTCGATTCGCATCATGACCGACGCGAATTGCGCCTGGTCGCTCGGCACCGCGAAGCAGTGGGGCGCTCGTCTCGCCGAGCTCGACGTGGCCTGGCTCGAAGAGCCGATGCACCCGTTCGACGTGCGCGCCCACGCCGAGCTCGCGCGCGCCATTACCGTGCCGATCGCGGTGGGCGAGACCATCTACACGCGCCAGGCGTTCCGCGATTTCATCGAGGCGGGCGCCGTCCAGGTCGTCCAAGCCGACGCGACGAAGCTCACGGGCATCGACGAATGGCTCGACGTGGCGTCGCTCGCGCTCTCGAGCTCGCTCCCCGTCATTCCGCACACGAACGTCCAGCAGAAACTCCACGTGCAGCTCGCCATGGCGGCGCCCGCCGTGCAGATGGTCGAGAACTGCTACGAGTCGATCGCGGATATTTGGGAAGAGCCCATCGGCGTCAAAGACGGATTTTACGAGCTTCCCGAGGAGCCCGGTGTGGGACTGAAGCTTCGCGATGCGGTGATTCGGGAGACGCGAGTCGCTTGATCGAACTCGCGCAGAAGGCGAGCGAAGGCTCGACAGGCGACGCGATCGAGTCGCACCGACTCACTTGAAAAATCTCGTACGGCGGGAGTGGTGAGCGTGTGAGTCGAGGTGTGCAAGAGTCGATAGAGGCTTATTTCGAAAACAGCGCACGTGGCGGCGATGCTAAGATGACGAACCATGCGAGCGCCGTCGCTGTCTTTTGGCGGATGGATTGCTTCGGCCTGTCTCGTCGGAGGCACGCTTTGGGCGTGCTCGAGCGACGAAACGGATCCATTCTCGAATCCGTCGCGAGGGGGTGCGAGCGGCGCTTCGGGGAATGAGACGGGCGGAAGCGAAACGGGCGGAACCTCCGGTTCGAGCAGCGGCTCCACGACGGGCGGCAGTGCGGCGGGCGGTGCGAGCGGCTCGAACACCGGCGGGGACGGAACGGGCGGCACGCCGGCCGGCGGAACCACGGGCGACGGCGGCGCCGCCGCCGAATCGGGAAATGACAGCGGCGGCACGGCGACGGGCGGCACGGCGACGGGCGGCACGGCGACGGGTGGCGCCGGCATGGGCGGCGCCGGCATGTCGGGCGCGGGCGTAGGCGGCGCCGGCACGGCAGGCATGGGCGGCGCCGGCATGGGCGGCGCGGGCAAAGGTGGCAAGGGCGGAGGCGGAATGCCCGGCGACTGCGCGGACGACGACGATTGCGAGTCGAATGCGTACTGCCAGAAGGCGACGTGCGATGCCGCGAAGGGCACCTGCCGTCCGCTCGGACCCGAGTGTCGCGGTGCCATGGCGGAGTTCGAGCCGGTGTGCGGCTGCGACCACATCACGTACTGGAACACGTGCGTCATCGAGCACGAGGGCATCAACATCGCCGCGACCGGCGAGTGCACCGGCTCGAGCCGTCCGACGTGCACGCGCGACGAAGGCGGCGAGTCGTGTCCCTCGCGCTCGCACGCTCGCTGCTATCGACCCGTGGACGTGTGCGGCGACACGTCGCCGACCACGGGCGTCTGCTGGGTGCTCCCGAGCGAGTGTCCCGACGACGAGCCGCAAACGACGCGCTATTGCGGCGGTACCGCGGGCTCGGCGCGCTGCATCGGTTTCTGCGAAGTGCTCGACGCCGAAAACTCGTTCCGGCGCGACGCGTCCCAGTGTAACTAGTCTTCTGACGAAGACGGCAGCGATGAGAAGAACGACGTTACTTGCTTTCGCGGGGTGCGGTGCGCTCGCGCTCGCGGCGTGCGGCAGCTCGACCAAAGACGACTTCGACGACGAAAACGAAGGCGGCGAAGCGGGCGACGGTGGAACGACGACGGGCGGTGCTTCGGGCGCGAGCAGCGGTGGCGCATCGGGTTCGAGCAGCGGCGGCGCGAGCTCGGGCGGCGCGTCGGGAAGCGCCGGCACGGGCGGCATGCGCGGCTACCGCCCCCCCGATCGCCAGATCCAAGGCTGCACTCGAATGTGCGAGCTCGAAACGGCTGCGATGTGCCCCAACGAAGACTCTCTCGAAAAGTGCGTCGAAGATTGCCGCGTCGCCATCCAGTTCGAGGTGTGTTCGGCAGATTGGGACGCCCTCTTCGCTTGCGCGGCGACCGCCGGTCCCGCAACGTGCAACACCGACGGAGAAGCCGTCGTCGCCGACTGCGTCTCGGAGTCCATCACCGCGCTCACGTGCGTCTTCGAGGACGGCATCACGGGCGACCTCGCGTCGCAGTGCTCGGAGTTCTGCGCCGCCGAAGCGGCCCCCATGTGCCCCGCGACCGATCCCTCGGACGCCTGCAACTTCAACTGCCAGGTCCTCGCCGGGGCCTTCCCCGTCTGCGCCGGCGTGTTCGAACCTTTCCTCGCGTGCAGCGCCGACGCCGACTACACGTGCAACGCCGAAGGCGAACCCACCGCCGCCGGCTGCGCGGGCCCCCTCGGCACCTTCGCCGACTGTCTCACTGCCGAGTACGGCTGGGTAATCTAGCGCCGCGCCAACCCGAACTGCGGCACCAAAGCCCTCCGCGATGTCGAGCGCGACGCTGCTGAGCGCCCGCCGAAGCTGCGACCCGAGCTCGCGGTCCCGCCGGGCGACGGCTTCGACGAGAGGCCGAGCGAGCGCGATGACCCCGATCGAATGATCGATAACGTCTTGGTGAATGGGAGTGCGCATGCTCTCCCCCACCGCAGCTTCCGTGCCGCCGGCCCAAGAGAAGTCGTCGCAAATCGTTGCGGCGGCGCGGAAGGTGCGCTCCTCCCGCATGCGCAATCCATTCACCAAGATCGGAAATCGCATCGGGAACCTGTCTGGGATCCCGATTCAGATCCCGATCCCGATTCAGATCCCGATCCCGATTCTCCCTCAGTACAGCGCCCCCATCACCGGCTCCCAAACCCTCGCTTCGGTGAAAATCCGTACGAGGTCTCCATCGACGTGCCCGTCTTTGACCTCGAGTGAAAGAATGTGGAGCGCCTTCTCGACGGGCACGGCGCGCTTGTACGGCCGGTCGCTCGCGGTGAGCGCGTCGAAGATGTCGCTGATCGTCATGAGCTTCGACTGCAGCGGGATTTCCTCGGCGCGCAGCCGATGGGGGTAACCGGTGCCGTTCAGCCGCTCGTGGTGAGCGCCGGCGATGAGCGCGACGCGCGAGAACGTCGAGCCCCAGGGAATTTGCGAGAGGAAGCGGTACGTGTGCGACACGTGACTTCGGATCTCGTCGAACTCCTCGTTCGTGAGCGAGCCGCGCATCACACTGAGCGACTGCACTTCGCGACCGCTGAGGAGCGTTTCGATCTGGCCGTCGAGGCGGGCGTACGATTGGCGGCCGAGCTCTTCGATGCGCTTGAAGTCGCCCGCGGCGAGCACGGTGGGCTCGTTCGCGCCTTCGACGACGAGCCACGCTTCCTCGAGCTCTTTCTTGCGTACGGCGAGCTCGTGGTCGAGCGCGGCGAGATCGTCTTGGCGGGCGCCGCGCTGCACGAGCACGAGCTTTTTCGCGAGGAACTCCGCTTCGACGCTCCGGATGACGAACTCGAAGCGCTGCCGAATGAGCGCGAGATCGCCCGGGTAGAGCTTCTTCGCCTTCACGAGCACGTGCTCGCGCACGCCGATCTTCCCGAAATCGTGGAGCAGGGAAGCGTACTCGATTTCTCGAATGTCCTCGCGCGTCCAGGTGACGGCTCGGTACGGCCCGGAGTCGGCGCGCTCGACGGCGACGGCGAGCCCGACGGTGAGATCGGCGACGCGGCGCGAATGGCCGCTCGTCGTCGGGTCGCGCGCCTCGATGGCGTCCACGGACGCCTGCACGAAGCCCTCGAAGATTTTGCGGATGTCGTCGTAAAGGATCGCATTTTCGAGCGCGATGCCGGCTTGGGCGGCGACGGTGCGCACGAGCTCCTCGCTGCGTTCGTCGAACGGCACGACGCTGCGCTCGACGTCCTCGGACGAGAGCAGCTTCTGCTTCGGCTCGCGCTTCTTGTTGATGAGCTGCAGTACGCCGATGACCTCGCCCTTGCTCGACGTGAGCGGGGTCACGAGCATGCTCTTCGTGCGGTAGCCGACCTTTTGATCGAACGAGCGATCGAACGCGAACGGCGCGCCCGCGGGCATGTCGTACACGTCGTCGATACGCAGGGTCTTCTGCTCGAGCGCGACGTAGCCCGCCATGCTGCGCGCGCTGATCGGCATCGTGAACTCGCGCGAATCGAACGAGACGGAGTCGTTCTGGCTGAGCTTGAAATGCAGCGTGCGGTGGGCGATGCGCGGATCGTCGCCTTCGACGACGTACAGGCTGCCGGCGTCGGCGCCCGTCACGAAGCGCGATTTTTCGAGGATGAGACCGAGGAGCTTGTCGATCTCGCGCTCGGTCGTGAGCGCTCGGGCGATGTCGATGAGCTCTCCGAGCTCGTAGCGGTAGCGATTGAGCCATTTGCCGCGGCTCTCGCTGCGCGCCTTCACGTCCATGAACTCGAAGGCTTGATGGAGCGCGACGACGAGCTCTTCGTACGCCGGTTCGGTCGGGAGAATGGCGCCGAGGCCGAGGTTCAGCGCCCTGCCGAGATCGGGATCGCTCGGCTTGCCGAGGAGCACGAGCCGGGCTTCGGCGCTCGCGAGCTTTTCGGTCCAGGGCGCGAAGAGGTCGCGCTTGTGATCCCAGACGCTCGCCGGGGCGAGCACGACCGTGAAGTCCTGGCGCCGCACGACGAGCACGAGAGGGTGGGCGCGCAGCACGCCGTCGCCGCTTTCGGCGGGCCGTTGCGAGAGCTCGCTCTCGATACGATCGAGCCCTCGGAGCGTCGCTTCCGCCGCGGGACTCAGCGTCCGGCTCGACGCCAGCGCGTCGGCCGAAAGCGTCACGGACGCTCTCCGCGACTCTGCTGCTGGCGGGCGTCGCGTTCTTCCTGATGGCGGGCGTCGCGCTCTTCGTAGGCGACGACGATCTTCTGCACGAGCGGGTGGCGCACGACGTCGGCGTCCGTGAACGTCTGGAAGGCGATGCCCTCGAGCCCCGACAAGATGTCGCGGGCCTCGCGCAGGCCGCTGCGCGCGCCTTGCGGCAGGTCCGTCTGCGTCACGTCGCCCGTCACGATGGCTTTCGAGCCGAAGCCGAGGCGCGTGAGGAACATGCGCATCTGCTCGCTCGTCGCGTTCTGCGCTTCGTCGAGGATCACGAACGACTCGTTCAGGGTGCGTCCGCGCATGAACGCGAGCGGCGCGACCTCGATCTGTCCCCGCTCGCGAAACTGTTCGACGCGTTCGAAGTCGAGCATGTCGTTCAGAGCGTCGTAGAGCGGGCGCAGGTACGGGTTCACCTTTTCCGCGAGATCGCCCGGCAAAAATCCGAGCTTCTCGCCCGCCTCGACCGCCGGACGGCAGAGGATGATGCGCTTGATGCGCTTCTGAACGAGCGCGGAGGCCGCCATGGCCATCGCGAGGTACGTCTTGCCCGTGCCCGCCGGGCCGATGCCGAACGTCAGGTCATGGCCGCGGATCGCCTCGATGTACGAGCGCTGCGCGGCCGTCTTCGGCACGACGGCGCGCCGACGCGGCGTGACGAGAATGGCTTCGTCGAGCAGGTCGACGAGCGTCGCGTTCGGATCGGCACGAAGCCCCCGGATCGAACGCGCGATGTCGTGCGTGCCGAGCTCGTAGCCACGCCCCGCCATCTCGGCGGCGTCGCGCAAGAAGCGATGGGCGAGCTTCACGGGTTCGTCGTCGCCCGTCACGTGGATGACGTTGCCGCGCAGGTTCACTTCCGCGCCCGTTTGCCGCGCCACCTCGGCAAGCACGCTCGATTGCGGCCCCGAGAGCGCCATGAGCACCGACGTGCTCTCGACTTCGAGGCTCGCGGACGACTGATTTTCGCGGGCAGGTCGCGTGATGGGAAAACCTCTCGGCCCCCTCGGGCCCTTGGTACGAACGATAGTCCGAGGCGCCCCGGGCGGCTACTCGAACGTGATGTCGTCGATGTACGCCGTGAATTCGCGGGGTGTCGGCGCCCAGTTGTGGAGGCCGAACTCCCAGGCGGAGGCGTCGTCCCAAATCGCCTTGTCTTCAATCTTCATGTCGGTGAGGGGAATCGAGATCTGGTGCCACTGGCCGTCCATCGCCTTCGGCTCGTATTTCGCGATGCTGCCGATTTCCTTGCCGCACTTTTCCTGCTTGGCGCAGCGGATGCCGACGCGGACGCCGTCACCTGCGGGAGCGAGCTCCGGGGAGGCGGGGACGATCTTCAGATTGAACTTGAGGGTTTTTCGGCCGGTGACGTTCGTCGCGCCCGCGGCGTACCAGGACGTCCAGTTCCAGCCGAACCCGACGTAGCCCTTGCCCTTGGCCTTGAATTCGAGACCGATGCTGCCGTTCGACCCGACCTTCGGCGCGGGCCCGAGCGTGGCCGTACACGGTTGGGTGTCACACGACGCCCACTCCTTCGCGGTCGGGGACACGTCGTCGCCGTTCCAAACCACGACGGGTTTCGAGAGATCTCCCGGGTCGGTGGTGGTGGCGGCGCCTGTCGCGGCAGCCGTCGTTGTGGCACCGGTTGCAGCCGTCGCGCCGTTCGGGGTGTTCGGGTCCACGCAGTTCGGGGGCGGGGCGAGGCAGCCGGCGAGCAGGGCGGGCCCGAGGACCGAAACCAAGAAAATTGCGCGATTCTGCTGAGCAGTCATGCGCGGGGCATACGGCACGAGCCGCCCGGAATCAAGGTTTCTGCCGCTTTCTTGGCCCCAAGCCGCCCGCCCCGATAACTCCCCGGGCAGAGCATGCGACGCGTCAGCCGATGGATGGGTGCGAGTGCGGCGTTGGGCGTGAGTCTCGCCCTCGTGCCGGTCGTTCGCGGCAACATCGACGTTCACGACCCGCTGCGAAAGCTCGATGCGAAGTCGCTGCTCGGTAAGAAGGCGCCCGAGCGCCCGTCGCTCGATGGACTCGATCTGCTCCGCCTCGACGTCCGTCCGAGCAAGGTGACCGCGCCGCTTTCGGACGGCCGCAAGGCCGAGCTCACGCTCGATCCCGTGCTGCAGCGCGCCGTGCGCGCCCAGATGGAGACGTATCGGCTGCCCGAGAGCGGCGTCGTCATGATGGAAGCGAAGACGGGCAAGGTGCTCGCCTACGCGAGCTATGTCGCGCAGAACGAAAAATTCGACGTGAACACACGCGCCGGTGCGCCGGCCGCGAGCATCTTCAAAATGGTGACGGGCGCCGCATTCGTCGAAAAGGCGGGCCTCAGCGCCGAGACCGAGCAGTGTTACCACGGCGGGAAGAGCCGCATCGCTCCGGACGAGCTCGTCGACGATCCCCGGCGCGACAAGTGGTGCGCGACGCTCGCGATCGCCATGGGGCGCAGCATCAACGTCGTCTTCGGGCGGCTCGCGCAAAAGCACCTCACGCCCGAAGACCTCACGGCCGTCGGCGGCGCGCTCGGCTTCGGCGCGCCGGTGCCGTTCGTGGTTCCGAACCAGGCGCCCGAAATCAAGCTGCCGCAGGAGCCGCTCGAGTTCGCCCGCGCCGCGGCGGGCTTCTGGCACACGACGCTCTCGCCGCTCGCCGGCGCGTCACTCGCGCAAACGATCGCGAACGGCGGCGTGACGCTCGAGCCTCGCGTCGTGGACGCCGTCGTCAAAGACAAAGACGTGATCTGGAAGAACGAGGCTCCACCGCGCGTGCTCCGTCGAGCCGTCCGCCCCGAAACGGCGGCCGAAGTGACGCGCATGATGAGGCAGACCGTGTCGAACGGCTCCGGTTTCAAGAGCTTCCACGACGCTTCGGGCAAGGCTTACCTGCCCGATATCGCGGTCGCCGGTAAGACGGGCACGCTGAGCGACCACGAGGCGAATCGGCACTACACGTGGTTCGTCGGTTTCGCTCCCGCCGACAAACCCGAGATCGTGGTGAGCGCGCTCGTCGTCAACACGCCGGCCTGGCAGATCAAGGCGCCGCAGCTCGCACGCGATTCGCTGCGCGCCTACTTCGCGAAGCAGGGCCGAAAAGGCGTATCGGCGCCGTAAGGCGCGGGAGTCGTCCCTTTTCGACCGTGCGGGTGAATTCCGCTCGTGCCGGTGAGACGCGACGCCATGTGCCAATCCGTTGAATGAAAGCTGCGGCGCCGTCGTCGATCCGCGACACGGGTGTCGCGGTCCCCTGTGAATGGGACGCTCAGTCGCGGGGTGTCCGCGCGGCGAACGAGTAGGATCGCGGGCGTATTCCTGCGTGGGCGCGAGCCGCGGCCCGGAGTGGCGCGCACCTTGCTACGGTAGGCGTCCGTGGCGAGACGAGTGGGAGCGTCATTCGATCCGAGAAAGCCGATACCGTTGTTCGGCTGCGCTGTCGCGATCGCCTTCGGCTGTTCGTCGATGACCGCGTCGGAGGACTCGGCGAAAGACTTCGGCGACGACGGCAGCGGTACCGGCGGAGCCTCTTCCGGAGGCTCGGCGGGGAGCGCCGGAACCGGCGGCGGCTTGCCGCCGGAAGAGGAGCACGAAGAGTCGTACACGGTGCCCGCCGTGAGCGGGCAATGGATTTGGACGGCGAATCCGGAGAGCGGCCGCGTCGCCGTCATCGACGCGGTGAGCGCGCGCGTCTCGACCGCGAACGCGGGCCTCGCGCCGACCTACCTCGCGGCGCTCGGCGGGGCGAGCGAGAACGAGAGCGGCGCGATCGTCATCAACGTGGGCAGCCGAGACGTGAGCGTCTTCCGCGCGACGAACGGCGCCGTCACGTCGGCCGACAAGGTTCCGCTCGGCGCACCGGCCAATCGCTTGAGCGTGAGCCCTTCGTCACGCTGGGCGATCGCGTGGTCCGACGCGTCGCTCTTGCCGAGCGTCGATCCGACCGAGGGTATGCAAGACGTGACCGTGATCGATCTCGGCGAATCGCCGCCCAAGGCCGAGCGCCTGAGCGTCGGTTACCGGCCGAGCCGCGTGTTCATCGCGGCCGACGAGAGTCACGCCTTCGTCGTGAGCGAGCCGAGCGTCAGCGTCATCGAGCTCGGCGGCGAAGCGACCGCGAGCGTTCTCCGCGACGTCGAAATCACGAGCAACCCGACCGAGGCGCCGAGCGCCCGCGACGTGACGGTGACGCCGGACGGCGCGCTGTTTTTCGTGCGCAGGAACGACGCGTCGTACGTCGAGGTCGTCGCGCTCGACGACGGGCGTCGCGTCAGCGTGAATTTGACGGGTGTCGTCACGGATCTCGACCTGTCGCCCGACGGGAGCTCGGCCTTCGCCGTCGTGCGTGGCCTGCCTCCCACGCCCGCCGCTTCGGGGAGCGCGGGTGGATCCGAAGGTCCCGGAGGGACCGCGGAGGGCGGCATGGGAGGAGAGCCGGGAGCGGCGGGAGGGGGAGGGGACGGTGGCACCGGTGGGACGGCGGTGGAATCGACCCTCGCCGTCCTACCGGTGGACACCGTCCTCGGAGCGCCCGGCGACTATCGCGCCATCGGCATTCCCGGAGTCGTCGGGAGCATCGCCGTCTCGCCGTCGGGCGATACGGCGCTCCTCTATACGAACGCGACGGCGAGCGACCGCGTCGTCATCCTCGACACGAGCGGCGCACGCCCGCGCACCCGCACGGTCGTCGTCGAAGCTCCGGTGCGAGCGGTCATTCCGGCTCGGGACGGCGCGCATGCCGTCGTTCTGCTCGGGCAGGCCCCCGGGAGCACGAAGCCGGGCGGGTTCGCGCTCGTGCCGGTGAAAGAGACGTTTCCTCCGCGCATCGTCGGCACGGACGCGCCGCCGGCTTCGGTCGCCGTCGGCGAATCGCACGCACTCGTGACGATCGCGGGCAAGGACCTTCCGAGCGGCGTCTACTTCGCCCGCTTCCCCGAGCTTCACCCCGAGTTCATTCGGCTCGCGAGCACGCCGCTCTCGACGGCGCTCATGCCCGACGTGGGCCGCGGCTTCGTCGCGCAGTCGCATCCGGAAGGCCGCATCACGTTCATCGATCTCGTAACCGGTGCTCCGCGCACCATTACCGGCTTCGAGCTCGGGGCGAAGGTGGTGACCGATGACTGAGCGGTTCGAGCCGATGCGACACGGTGCAGCGCTTTCTCTCCTTGCGTTCGCGGCGCTCGCCGGATGCGGCGCCGATGCCTCGCCGGACATGGCGGGTTCCGGCGTCGGCGACGGCAACGGCGGCGGCCTCTCGGGCGGCGGCGGGAGCGCCGGCACGAGCTCGGTTCCGCAGGGCGGCTCGGCGACCGGCGGGTCGGCGACCGGCGGCACCGGGGGCAGGCCGCCCGATCCCGAGGAAGAGCTCGAAACGGCGTTCGAAGCGCCCGTCGCGACCGATCGGTTCGTGTGGACGGCGAACCCCGAGAGCGGCAACGTCGCCGTCATCGACGCGACGACGTACGCCGTGCGCCTCGCGCGCGCCGGCTTCCGCCCGACGACCGTCGTGGGGCTCCCCGGCGCCGAGGACGAGGACGGCGCGATCGTCTTGAACCAGGGGAGCTCCGACGCGACGGTGCTCCGCATCGACGCCGAGGGCGGGCTCACGAGCGCGACGCTCGACACGCACGCGGGGGCGAACGCCGTCGCCGTCGCGCCGAGCGGGCGCTTCGCCGTCGTCTGGACGGACGCGGCCAAGCTCGACCGGGAAGCGCTGGATCCGACCGACAGCTTGCAGGACGTGACCGTGCTCTCTTTCGGCGAAGAGACGACGTCGACGATGCTGAGCGTCGGCTACCGCCCATCGCGCGTCGTGTTCGACGCGGACGAAGGGCGCGCGCTCGTCGTCACCGAGCACGGGCTCAGCGTGCTCTCGCTCGGCGACGATCCGCGCGCGAGCGCGCTCGTCGAGCTCACGCCGAACCCGGTCGACGATCCGGCCACGCGCGACGTGAGCATCACGCCCGACGGCGCGTTCGCGCTCGTCCGGCTCGACGGTTCGAGGGAGCTCGGCGTCGTCGAGACGGCGACGGGCGCGCGTCGCGCCGTGGATCTCGGCGATTTCGTGAGCGATCTCGACCTCTCCGCGGACGGCAGCGTCGCGTTCGCCGTTACCGGCTCGACGAGCTCGACCGAGACGACGCTCGTCGTGATCCCGGTGCCCGTCGGAGAACTCTCGTCGTTCCGGCGCGCCACGGTGCCGAACGTCGTCGCGCGCAGCGTCTCGATTTCCCCGGGCGGAGAGCTCGCGCTGCTCTACTCGAACGCCGAACCGAATCCGTACCTCGCGCTCCTCACGAGCGACGACGCCTTCGAATCCGTCGCGCCGCGCGCGCTCGATCTCAAAGCGCCCGTGCGCGCCGTGTTCGCTTCGCCCGCGGGCACGCACGGCATCGCGTTTCAGAGCACGGACGCCGC
>DASUTR010000834.1:0-4114 GCA_036374535.1 Polyangiaceae bacterium | reverse complement strand
CGGCCAGCGCCGGCTGATCGACGAGAACGTCCGAACGTCATCCGCCGCGGGCGATGCTCTCACGAGCGCGTTCGCGGCGGAGGCGTTTTGTGCCTCGAGCTGCTACTAGCGGTCGTCTGCGCAGTTAGCGGTCGTCTGCGCAGTCGTCGAGGAAAGCCAGGTATTCGCTGGCGCAATCGGAGTCGGTATCGCAGCTGTCGTCTTCCTCGACACAGGCGGCGAGCTCGTCGAACGCGTCCTGGCAAGCGTCGTCGGCGTCTTCGTAGTCGTCGACGCAATCGTCGACGCAATCCGACTCCTGGTCGCCGCACTTTTCGCCCCACTCGCAGACGGTTTCACAGTCACCCCGCACGCTGCATCCGCCGGCTGCCAGCCCCAAGACGACCACGAAAACAGCCGTATACGCGTTCATGACGCCACGATAGCGGCGTTCTCGCAAAGCTCGCAACCGCGCGTCACTCGTACGCGAAAAGCACGAGCGACTCGACCCACTGTCCGCCTTCGGCGAGCGCGTCGAGCTCGAGCGTGAGCTCGTGCTCCCCCGGGACGGCGAGCTCCGCCGGCTCGAGCACGAAGGGCGGCGTCACGCTTCCCGGACACCAGTTCGCGCGGGGGGCGCGCACGCTCGCGGGGAGGCCGATCGGATTTTCTTCACAGTATTCGGGGATGTCGAGCCAATCGCTCTCGTACGACGCGAGCGTGCAGAGCGTGTCGCAGTCGGCGCGCCAGGGCACGAGCGCGGCGAGCTCTTCGCCGTCGAGCGACAGGGTGTGCGTGCGCTGGCAAAATTCCTCCGCGGGTCCGGCGCAGCTCGTGTCGTCGGGGGCCATCGCACCACCGTGCCCCGTCGTTCGGTATTCGAGCCGCGCGCTCGCCGTGCCTTCCGGTACGTCGAACGAGAAGGGCTCCGCTCCGGCGTTCGTGCGGATTCCGAACGCCATGGGAGCGACGGCGAGCACCGAGCGCGGCGCCGGCCCCGGCTCGAGCACGATGCGTGCGCTCAAGAGCCACTCGCCCTCGGCTCCGCTGACCAAGCCCGAACGGTCGCCCCAGGTTTGGATATCCGCGTGCAAGACATGCTCGCCGGGTAAGCCGTTCGCGACATCGGTGAGGTCGATGTCGAAGCGCAAGGGGCCGCCGAACGGCGTGATGGCGCGAGCGAGCTCGAGTCCCGGTGGGCCCGCCGCGGGGTCGGCTGGGTCGTCGAGCGAGAGTAGGAACGTGCGATCGAACCCGTCACAGAGCGGCGGAAACAGGTGCCCTTCGGGGATGCTCTCGGGCGTCCATTTGTCGAACGGAAAGCACGGTGATTCCAGGTTCACGCTGAGCGTCGCGCGCGCGAACGGGCCCCGTCCGAAATCGATCGAGGAGACGGCGTGCTGAAAGTTCTCGGCGCCTTGAACGCTCGACACGCGCACGTTGTGGAACACCGGGACGACGCGTGTGGGCTCGGGTTCGCCCCGCACGTCTTCCGGATCGCTGCCACAGGCGAGGGTGGCGAGTGCGATACCTGCGGCAAAAGCGAAGGGACGGGTCCGGGCGAGCTCGGAGTCGAAAGGAACCGGCATTCGTCGGCTATAGTGCGGCGAACCCGTGCCGCCGGCTCATTTTTCGGGAGTTTAGGGAGAAATCATGGCGAACCCGAGGTCGAGTCAGCGTCAGTTCGGCAGCGACAATTTCGCCGGGATCTGCCCCGAAGCCTGGCACGCCCTCGAGCAGGCGAACCGCGGGCACGCGCAGAGCTACGGGAACGATCCGTGGACGGCGCAGGCCACGGATCTCGTTCGTCAAACGTTCGAGACCGATTGCGAGGTCTTCTTCGTGTTCAACGGCACCTCGGCGAACGCCCTCGCCATCGCCTCGCTCGGACAATCGTACCATAGCGTGCTCTGCCACGAGATCGCGCACGTCGAGACCGACGAGTGCGGCGCGACCGAGTTCTTCTCGAACGGCATGAAGGTGCTGCAGGTCCGGGGTGAACAGGGGAAGATCCTGCCGAGCGGCATCGAACAGCGTGTGAAGCAACGCACCGACATCCACTACCCGAAACCACGCGCCGTGAGCGTCACTCAGGCGACCGAGCTCGGGACCGTCTACGCGCAGGGCGAGCTCGCAGCGATCGGCGAAAAGTGCCGCGAGCTCGGACTCTCGCTTCACATGGACGGCGCTCGCTTCGCGAACGCGGTCGCGAGCCTCGGCGTCGCGCCCAAGGAAATCACCTGGCAGGTGGGTGTCGACGTCCTCTGCTTCGGCGGCACGAAGAACGGCAGCCACGTCGGCGAGGCCGTCGTCTTCTTCAACCGCGAGCTCTCCCGCGAGTTCGACTACCGCTGCAAGCAAGCCGGCCAACTCTGCTCGAAGATGCGCTTTTTGGCCGCGCCCTGGATCGGCATGCTCGAGGGCGGCGTGTGGCTCAGGAACGCGCGGCACGCGAACGCGATGGCCGAGCGGCTCGCGGGAAAGCTCGCCGCGCTTCCGGAAGTAAAGCTCCTCTTCCCGCGCCAGGCGAACGCGGTCTTCGCGGAGCTACCTACCGACGTCATCGAGCCGCTGCGCGCCGAAGGCTGGCTCTTCTATACGTTCATCGGCGAGGGCGGCAGCCGGCTGATGTGCTCGTGGGACACGACCGAGGACGACGTGGATCGCTTCGTGGCGGACCTTTCGCGCTTGCTCGCCGGCGAGCGCGCGACCGAGGTCGCGCCGCGTACGGGCCGGCAGCTCTAGGCCGTCGCAGCGAGGTCTCGACGAGCGGCGTCGGCCATCTCGTCCACCATGGTCTTCAAGGCGTCGGGGTCGGGACCCTCGAGCATGAGCCTGAGCTTCGGCTCGGTGCCGCTCCAGCGGACGAGCACGCGTCCGCCGTTGCCGAGCGTCTCTTCGGCGCGAGCGATGTGACGCGTGAGCTCCGGCATCTCGTCGAGCGGTTTTCGCGCCGGAAGCTTCACGCTTTCGAGCACTTGAGGCACGCGCTCCATCACCTTCGCGAGCTCGGAGAGCGGCCGCTCTTCGCGCAGCATGATGGCGAGCACCTGGAGCGCGGCGACGACGCCGTCGCCCGTCGTTGCGTGGTCGAGGAAGACCAAGTGTCCCGATTGCTCGCCGCCGAAGCTCAGGCTGTCCTTGCGCATTTCCTCGACGACGTAGCGATCGCCGACCTGCGTCCGGCGGAGGTGCCCGCCGGCGGCCTGAAGCGCGCGATCGAGGCCCATGTTGCTCATGACGGTCGCGACGACGGTGCCCTTGGCGAGCCCGCCCGCGCGGAGGAGCCGGGTGCCGCAGAGCGCCATCACGGCGTCGCCGTCGACGATTTCGCCGTGCTCGTCGACGAAGATCACGCGGTCGGCGTCCCCGTCGAGCGCGATGCCGACGTGAGCCTTGCGCTTCTTCACCTCGGCGGCGACGTGGTTCGGATGGAGAGCGCCGCAGTTCCTGTTGATGTTGAGCCCGTTCGGCTTCGAGCCGATGCACGTCACGTCGGCGCCGAGCTCGGCGAGCACGGCCGGGGCGATGCGGTACGCGGCGCCGTGCGCGGCATCGACGACCACGTTGACGCCGTGGAGCGAGAGCGAGCGGGGAAATGTGCTCTTCGCGTAGACGACATAGCGGCCGAAGGCGTCGTCGAGGCGCTCCGCGCGACCGACGCCGCTGCCGCTCTTGCCGAGCGACAGGAGCTTCGAATCGGCCATGAGCGCTTCGATGGCGGCTTCCTCGTCGTCCGGAAGCTTGAAACCGTCGGGGCCGAAGAGCTTGATACCGTTGTCGGCGAAAGGGTTATGGCTCGCGCTGATGACGACGCCGGCGTCGGCGCGCATGCTCTGCGTGAGATTCGCGACGGCGGGCGTCGGGATAGGGCCCGTCAACATGACGCGGCCGCCCATGGCGCAGATGCCCGCGGCGAGCGCCGTCTCGAGCATGTAGCCCGAAAGCCGCGTGTCCTTGCCGATGACGACACGCGGAACGCGCGAGCGGCCCCGGCGTACGGTGTAGGCGATGGCGCGGCCGAGGCGGAGCGCGAGCTCGGGCGTCATGGGCTCACTGCCCGCGCGGCCGCGAATGCCGTCGGTACCGAAAAGCTCTCGTTTGGAAGTCACAGCGCTACTTGAGGGTCGCTCGG
>DASUTR010000833.1:0-6048 GCA_036374535.1 Polyangiaceae bacterium | reverse complement strand
GGTCTCGGGACGTCCCGAATCGGTGCGAGCGTAGCTCGCATCGACCCAAGCCGAACCGGAGAACCCGATGCGCGTCGCCGGCTCGTCGCTGATGGCCGGCATGTACGGCCACTGCAGGCCGTGCATCTGGAGCCACATCGAGCCGCCGCGAATGCCGCGAACGGTCGGTTCCGGATACGCGTCGCCCGGCAGAATCTCGACGCCTACGGCCGAAACGGCCGCAGCGCGCGCGGATTTCGGGATCGGCTTGGGCTCGCCCGACAGAGCCTCCTTCTCCTCGGGCGGCTTCGTTTCTGCGGGTTTCTCCGGCTCCTTCGTATCGGATTCGGGAGTCGTTTCCTCCGTCTCAGAAGGAGCATCCGCCGAGCCGCTCGGAGGGTCGGTCTGCGCCAAGGCGGGTGAACTCAGCGAGACCGCGAGCGCGAGCGCGGTGCTCGCGCTCCACAAGGCCGAGAATGGACGTGTCATGGGGCGGAGCCTAGCGGTTTTTGAGCGTCGATTCGATGACGGCGACTACTGCACGACCAGCGTGTCGCGAAGCATGAGATCCGACGCCCGCGAGCTCGGACCGACCATGATGCTGTGCATGCCGGATTCGACGACCCACTGGCCCGTCGCGCCGCCCGACCAGTACTTGAGATCCGCGATACGGAGCGGAATCGTGATGCGCTTGGCCTGCATGGCGTCGAGCTGCACCTTGTAGAAGCCCTTGAGCTCCTTGTACCCGGCCGCGAGTCCCGTGCGGCGTGCCGCGCTCGGGAAGCCGACGAACAGGAACGCGACCTCTTCGCCGGGGACAGCGCTCGTGTTTTGGATGTCGACCGTGACGTTCACGACGCCGTTCTTGGTGACGTCGCTGCAGGGAACCTGCAGGTTCGAATAGGTGAACGTCGAGTAGCTCAGGCCGTGACCGAAGGGGAAGACCGGGTTCAGGCCCATCTGGTCGAAGCGACGGTAGCCGACGAAGTAGTCCATCGTCGTGGTTTCGCCGCCGTTGAACGTCCCGAAGTCGTTGTACGCGCCCCACGTAACGGGAAGCTTTCCGCTGAAGTTCGCCTCGCCGAACAGGAGTTGGCCGAGCGCGGCTCCGCCCGCCTGTCCCGGGTACCAGGCCATCACCACTGCGGGCGCCGAATTGAGCCACGGTAGATCGACGACGCTGCCCGACTGGATGACCACGACGAACGGCTTGCCGAGCGCGGCGACCGCAGTGACGAGAGCATCTTGGTTAGCTGGCAGCGTGAAGCTCGCGCGATCGCCGCCCGACTCGATGGCGTACTCCTCGCCTTCGTGTTGTTGCGTGAGGCCGACGACGACGACGACGAAGTCAGCGTCGCCGACCGCCGCTGCGCTGGTGCCGCTGACGACGGTAGCGCCGTGTCGCATGGCCGCAGCCGTGATGCCGGCCGTCGGCCCCGTGGTCTTTGCCGGATCGGAGTTCACGCGGCTGGACCCGCGATCACCGAGCGGCTGATCGACGGCGAAACGAACCGTTCCCGTCTTCGGATCCGGAGCGCTCGAGCTCAGTTGGTACGGAACCTCCGCGCCGATGACGGCGATCTTGTCGATGGTTCCGCCGCTCATGGGCGTCTTGATGGGAAGCGTGTTGTTCGCGTTCTTGAGCAACACCATCGATTTCACGGCCGCTTCGCGCGCGAGCTCGATGTGTGCGTCGTTGTTGGTGATCGAGCCGTTCGTCATCGTCGTGCGCGGAGTCTTGAGGCCGATGGGCTGGCCGATGAGCGCCGACTTGAAGCGGAACTTCTGTTCGAGAATACGACGCGCGGCCGCGTCGATGACGCTTGCCTGAACGCGACCCGCGTCGACGACGGCTTGGAGCTGGGAAAAGTTGAGGTTCCACGGCAGCTCGACGTCCATCCCCGCGTTGACGGCACCGGCGGCATTGTTCTGCCGTGTCGACGCGTCGAGGTTCGGATCTTGGTCGCCCGGCATCGCCCACCAATCGGAGAGCACGAAGCCCTTGAAGCCGAAGTCGGTGCGCAAGATGTCGTTGAGCAGGTGCGCGTTCTGCGTCGCCTTGGTGCCGTTTACCTTGTTGTACGCAGCCATGATGCAGGCCACGCCGCCGTCCCGAACCACCATTTCGAAGTGGCGGCCGTAGATCTCGCGCAGCGTCTGCTCGTCCATCTCCGCGTTGTTCGCGGCGCGGTTGTCTTCGATGTTGTTGCCCGCGTAGTGCTTCGCGCAGCCGGCGATGTACGTTTGGAGACCGGCCGTGTACGCCGAGGCGATGCGGCCCATGTGCCACGAGTCCTCGCTGTACGTCTCTTGCGACCGGCCCCATGCCGGATGGCGCAGGAGGTTCATGCACGGGGCGAGCATCATCGTGTTCTGCGACGCGATGGTCTCGTCGCCGTGCGCTTCGCCGATGCGGTACTCGAGATCGAGGTCGAACGACGCGCCACGCGCGGACACCTGCGGGAACGCGGTCGCGTAGTTGTTCATGTGCGGGCGCCCCTCTTGACGAGCGTCGAGGTTCACGCCGCGCGGTCCGTCGCGGTACATGTAGCCGCGGATCATGTTCGTCGTGTCGTCCGGCGAACGCTGGATATCGTCGTACTGGGCCATTCCACCCGGGGCCGCAGGCGTACCCTGCATCTGCGCAATCTTCTGCGTCAGGTTCATCCGCGAGAAGACCGTGGCCGCCTGAGGATCGGGTGTCGCCTGTTGCCCGGGCGTGTACTTGTCGCTGAACGTAGCGTCGCCGCACGACATCTTCGGAGTCGTGCCGCCCATGCCGCCCATTCCCATGCCGGCGGTGCCGCCCTGGATGATGACCTCCGTTCCGGCGCTGCCGCCCTGGGGCGGCGTCCCCGCGCTGCCGCCAGTACCCGTTCCACCGGTCGGCGTGGTGCCCGAAGCGCCCGAGGTGGTGCCGGATGTGTTACCGGTTCCACCATTGGTGGCGCCTCCGTTCGGGGAGTTGCCGGCCCCGCTCGACCCGCTCATTCCGTCGCCGTTGTCGCCCGTGGGGACGCGGGAGTGAGAACAAGCTGCCGCGACGAGAAGAGCAGTGAGAGAGACCTTCGCAACCAAAGAAGCAGACGGGGACGAACGCATGTTTTTCCTCGAGGCGAACTAAGACGGCCGACGCGGCGGTCCGGGCGCAGGAACATTCCCGCGAGTCGGGGGGCTGATCAAGGCTAGCAGTGCTCGCGGAAATTTCAGCTGAAATGCGAGCGACGGGGCCAACCGAGGGGAAGTGTTACTTACTCGGCGCGCCCAGGCCAGAAAGATCGCGCACCGCGCCACGCGCCGCGCTCGTCGCCATGAGTGCGTAGGCTTTGAGAGCCAGCGATACCGAGCGGTCGCGATTCGGGCGGTAGGCGCCGGATCCGCGGGCCTCCATCGCTTTTCTGCGCTCGGCGAGCGTTGCGTCGTCGAGCGCGACGTCGATGCGGCGATTGGGGATGTCGATACGGATTCGATCGCCTTCTTCGACGAGTGCGATGGTGCCGCCTTCGGCCGCTTCGGGCGAAACGTGACCGATGCTGAGGCCCGAGGTGCCGCCGCTGAAGCGACCGTCGGTGAGGAGCGCGCACGCTTTGCCGAGGCCTTTCCCTTTGAGGAACGACGTCGGGTACAGCATCTCCTGCATGCCGGGGCCGCCCTTCGGGCCCTCGTAGACGATGACGACCACGTCGCCCGACTTGATCTCGTCGGCCATGATCGCGTCGCACGCCGCTTCTTGCGAATGGAAGACGCGCGCGGGACCCTCGAACTTGAGGATCGACTCGTCGACGCCCGCCGTCTTCACGATGCAGCCGTCGACCGCGAGATTTCCGTAGAGCACGGCGAGCCCGCCGTCCTTGCTGTAGGCGTGCGGGACGTCGCGAATACAGCCCTTCTCGCGGTCGAGATCGAGGTCGCTGAAGTACTTGTCCTGCGAGAAGGCGACCTTCGTCGGGACGCCGCCCGGCGCGGCGAGCGCGCGGCGACGCGCGGTGTCGGTCGCGCTCGTTCGCCGGAGATCGTTCGCGTCGATGGCCTCCCCCATCGTCTTCGCGTGCACGGTGCCGACGTTCCGGTGAATGAGCCCCGCGCGATCGAGCTCGCCGATGATGCTGAAGATGCCGCCCGCCCGATGCACGTCCTCGACGTGGTAGCTCGACGATGGCGCGACTTTGCAGACGTTCGGCACTCTGCGGCTCATGCGGTCGATGTCCTTCATTTCGAAGGGCACGCCCGCTTCGTGCGCGATGGCGAGGATGTGGAGCACGGTGTTCGTGGAGCCGCCCATGGCGATGTCGAGGGCCATGGCGTTCTCGAACGCCTCGAACGTCGCGATGGCGCGGGGACTCACGCTCTTGTCCCCATCGATCCAGTAGCGGCGGGCGAGCTCGACGATGCGCTTGCCGGCGGCCTCGAAGAGCTCCCAGCGCTTGGCGTGCGTCGCGAGCAGCGTGCCATTGCCCGGCAGGCCGAGCCCGAGCGCCTCGTTCAAGCAGTTCATGCTGTTCGCGGTGAACATGCCGGAGCACGAGCCGCACGTCGGGCAGGCCGAGCGCTCGAGCTCGCCGAGCTCCTTGTCGCTCACCTTGGCGTCGCCCGCGGCGATCATCGAATCGATGAGGTCGAGCTTGCGGATGAGTGGCTTGCCGTCCTTGTCGTGCGTGCCGACGATCTTGCCCGCTTCCATCGGCCCGCCGGAGACGAAGATGGTGGGGACGTCGAGACGCATTGCCGCCATCAGCATGCCGGGCGTGATCTTGTCGCAGTTCGAGATGCAGACGAGCGCGTCGGCGGCGTGCGCGCTCACCATGTACTCGACGCTGTCGGCGATGAGATCGCGGCTCGGCAGCGAATAGAGCATGCCGCCGTGCCCCATCGCGATGCCGTCGTCGACCGCGATGGTGTTGAACTCGACGCCCCAGCCGCCCGCCGCGTCGATCACCTCTTTCACGCGCTGTCCCACGTCGTGCAGGTGCACGTGGCCGGGCACGAACTGCGTGAAACTATTGGCGATGGCGACGATCGGTTTTTCGAAATCGGCGTCCTGCATGCCGGTCGCGCGCCAGAGCGAACGCGCGCCCGCCATGCTGCGACCCGAGAAGGTTTTGTTGCTGCGGTAGGGCACGAGGGCAGGCTAGCGCCGTGGGGTCTCGGGCGCACGCCCGAAGCCGTTCGCTGCCGAGAAATTTCGCCTATATTCTCGCTCAACGGTGTCCGACCCGAAATATCGAGCGAAGGAACCGGGAGCGCTACCGGAGGGCGCGGAGCCGAACGTCGGTGGCGTGTCGCTTCCGTTCGGGCGACTCATCGTGCCGGATCCCGGGTACGCGACCGGCCATCCATCTTCGGAGCCCGTGCTCTGGATCAGCGCGAAACCGGTGAGCGCCGTGGGAACGCTGTGGGAACGGCTTGCAGCGACATTTCCCTCCACTGGCTTGTGGCCGCTCGTGCTCGAATCCCTCAATCGCCAGGACGATCGCCCGTGGCTCGATGGCGAGCTCTGCCCGGACGCCACCGACGAGAGTCACGACGTTACTTCGGTCCTCGCGGATTGGTGGAGCGCGCTCATGCCGGTCGACGAGGAGGACGACGACGCACTCGAAGCGCTCGCGCCATTTGGGCGGGAGTTTCCGGGGATCGCGGACGCTTCCGAAGCCACCAGGGACGCAATGGCATCCGTTCGAGCGGCTCAGAGGCTCCAGGGCCGACTCGGGCTCGTTGCCGTGACGCGACCCGCGGATGCTCTTGCGGTGCTGGGCTGGCTCGGGCCCACCAACCATTTCTCGGACATGGGGCTTTTGTCCACCGTTCTGCGCTCGTGGGAAGACCGCTTCGGCGCTCATGTCGTGGGTCTCGGTTTCGACACGATGACCTTGGGCGTCGAACGGCCGCCGCGAGATCCCGAGAGCGCCCTTCGCGTTGCCGCCGAACATTTCGCGGCTTGTCCCGACAACGTTTATCAGGGTGCGGGCTCGGTCGCGCAGTACGCAAGCCAGATTGCCGGTCAAAACGAGTGGGGTTTCTGGTGGGATTGAGGCCCCGCGAGCGCGAGAGCCCGACCGAGCACGTTCGTGA
>DASUTR010000832.1:0-5932 GCA_036374535.1 Polyangiaceae bacterium | reverse complement strand
GTCGGCGCCATCCTCGCGCGCGAAAATGCGTACGACGCTGCCACCGGTTCTCACCAATTGCTCGGCGCCGATTCGCCCGAACCGCGCGACGCCGTCGTGCCGCCGCCGTACGCCTACTCGGTCGACCGCGCCGGCGACATGCGCTTTACCGTGCGCGCCCGTGCGGGCGGAGGCTCGCTGTGGGCACAGCCGTTCGAGCTCGACTGACGACGCCGCCCTTCTGCCCCGTGTAAAAAGCTAGCGGGAACGAAATAGCGCTCGCCGTGACGGGGTTCGAGCGGCTGAAGCAACTGTTCGCCCGCATGCGTGTTTCATCGGTTGTCGGCTGGGTCTTTTGCGGAACCATCGTGGGTGTCGTTGCGTGCAGCTCGGAGACGGACACCGGAGGCGACGGCGACCACGGCCCGCCGCCGGCGGGCGGCAGCGCAGGGACAAGCGGCGCATCCATGGGCGGTTCGCTCGGAGGCACGAGCGGGGCGACGAGCGGAACGGCGGGGCAAGGCGGCAGCGCGACGGGCGGCACGGGGCCGGCGGGCGGCACCGCGGGCGCTTCGAGCGGCGGCACGAGCGGCGTGTCCGGCGCGGGCGGGACGGCGGGCTTCACCGGAACCAGCGGCGCGAGCGGTACCTCCGGTGCCGCGAGCGGCGGCGCGGCGGGAACGGGCGGCGCGGGAACGGGGCCTGGCGGCGCAGGCGCAGGCGGAAAAGGCGGCGCGGGCGCAGGCGGAAAAGGCGGCGCGGGCGCAGGTGCCGGCGGAAAGGGCGGCGCCGGTGCAGGGGGCGCGGGCGCCGGCGGAAAGGGCGGAACCGGAGGCACCGGTGGCGGGAGTTGCATGACGCCGCCCCCGCCGAGCACCCTCACCGGCTGGGCGAGCGTGAGCGGCATGAACGTGACCACGACGACCGGCGGCGGCACGGCCACCCCCGTCGTCGTCGCCTCGACGACCGATTTCAACGGCCAAGCGAGCGGTTCGACGGCGCGCGTGATTCACGTGAACGGGAACCTGAGCGGCAACTTCTCGATCGGCTCGAACAAAACCATCATCGGCGTGTGCGGCGCGACGCTCCGCGGCCACGTGAGCTTCAGCAACGTCTCGAACTCGATCCTGCGCAACATCAAGGTCGTCGGAAACAACTGCACGGACAGCCCGCAGGACTGCAGCGGCGGCGCCGACGCGATCAGCATCACGAACAACTCGCACCACATCTGGGTCGATCATCTCGACGTCTCGGACGGCTCCGACGGCAACCTCGACACGAACGCGGGCAGTGACTACGTCACGATCTCGTGGACGAAGTTCAGCTACTCGACGCGCCGCACCGATCCCGACGCGGGCGCGAGCGGGCACCGCTTCTCGAACCTCGTCGGCTCGGGGGACGGCGTGACGAGCGACCGCGGCAAGCTGCGCGTGACGTTCCACCACAACTGGTGGGCGCAGAACGTCGATCAACGCATGCCGCGCACGCGCTTCGGCGACATCCACGTCTTCAACAACCTCTACACGTCGAGCGGAAACAGCTACTGCACGAACTCCGGCATCGAAACCAACGTGCTCGTCGAGAACAACGTCTACGTCGGCGTGAACAACCCGCTCTCGCCCGACGCGAACGGCGACATGCTGGCGCGCGGGAACCTCTTCCAGAACACGACCGGAAACAGCACGCAGCCCATGGGCACGGGCTTTGCGCCGCCGTATCAGTATTCCCTCGACGCCACGTCGAACCTGCGCGCGACGATCGAAGCGGAAGCGGGTCCGCGCTGATCGGCGGCGAAAGCGCTACTCGCCCGTAGCGATGGGGTCGAGCTCGTCGGCGTCGAGAATGCCGTCGCGATCGGCGTCGGCGTAGAGCGCGACGGCTGCGCGCGTGTTCGCCTCGAACGCCGAGAGCAAACTCGCGTTGTCTTCGGCGTCGATGACGGCGACGCCGTCCGTCGTCTCCGCGGCGTCGAGCTCGACGCCGGAAAACCACGTCGCGAGGTCGAAGCCGAGCACGACGTGCGCGCCGAATGCGGCCTCGCTCGAAAGCGTCGCGTCGAATTCGAGCGCGCTCCGGATCTCGAACGGCACGTCGTCGGAGCGCGTGCCGCGCACGAGCACGCCGAGCCCGGCGAGCTCCGGAGGTTCGTCGGAGGACGAAGGCTCGATGTCGAGCGTGACGCCGCAGTAGTCGCTGACGCTGCTCTCGAAGCTCGCCTGGGCAGAGGGCTCACCCGTGAGCTCCACGGGATAATCGTCGATCGCGAGCGGCGCCGCGTCACCCGTGCACGGCACGATCCCGAGTGATCGCAACGAAATTCCGACTTCCTCGACGTCGATCGTCGCGTCGTCCGAGCGCACGGCGACGGCGCTCTCGTCCGTCGTCGCCGCCGTGAGCACGATCTTCGTGACGGAGCTGTCGATGGGGACGCCGCCCTCCGGCCCGCCGCAGCCCGTGACGGCGAACATCGCGAGCACGGGTGCGAGCGACCGAGCGTTCTTCGAAGGGGCGTTCATTTGCAGCTTCCTCGCGAGCCAGTGTACCCTCCGCCGCGACGCCGTCGATCGAGCACGGCGGAGGAGTTCCGCACCATGTTCCTGCTTCGTTCGAGTCGTTCCGTGACGCGCCCGCTTCCCACGCTCTTCGTGAGCCTCGCGGTGGCGGCCTTCGTCGGTTGCAAGAAAGACGATCAGGCGGGGATGTCGGGCGGCTACCAGCTCGGTCAACCCATGGCCGGAGCCGGGGGCGCTGGCGCGCAGGCAGGCGCCGGGGCTGCCGTCGCGGGTTCGGGTGGGGCGCCCGTCGCGGCGGGAGGCTCCGTGGCCGCGCCGCCCACGGGACCCGTCGCGCAGAAGCTCGACGCGTCGGCGGCCGCCGCGATCCGTCCGATCCTCGATCAATCGGCGAAGGAGCACACGCAGCCCGGCGCGAAGCCCGTGGGTGAAACGCTCGTCGGTAACTTCGGCACGGGACAGACGCTCGAAACGCAGGTCCTGCTGCAACCGAACAAGTGCTACACGGTCGTCGCCACGGGGCTACCGCAGGTGACGGAAGTGAACGTGCAGCTCGTGCTGCAGACGCCGCTTCCCGGCATGACGCCGGTGCTCGCCGTGGATCAGGATTCGGGCCCGACCGCCGTCCTCGGCAAGAAGGCCACTTGTTACAAATGGATGTTCGGCACGATCCCCGCTTCGGCGAAGGTCGTGGTGCAGGTGACGGGCGGTAGCGGTCTCGTCGCCGCGCAGACTTACGAGAAGTGAGCCGCGCGACGAGGACTACATGTCCTCGTCGCCGGCCGTTCCGCCCGAGCCGCCCGAGCCCGCTGCTGAACCGCCCGAGCCACCGGAGCCGGCTGCGGCGCCCGAACCGCCGGAGCCAGCCGTACCGGCGCTGCCGCCGCTCCCGGCTCTCGCGCCGCCGGCGCCCGCCGATCCGCCCTTACCGCCCGCGCCCGCCTTGCCTTCGGGATATTCCTGCTTGGGCTCGTCGCCTCCACAGTGAACGGCGGCGAGGCTGAGAACGGCGGCAATGGCGAGAGAAGAAACGCGCGGATTCATGGCGGGCGAATCCTAGCCGAAGCCGCCGAACAAAGCTGCTTCGATCCTGGAAGCGGTTCCAGCTCGGGGCAAATCAGCGAAATCAGGGCTATTTCGGCGGTGTTCCTCGATATCCGGCGCAGCGTAGCGGCAGTGGACCGGTCGGCCCCCGTACCCGGCTCCAGCGGGCTCCCCCCCGTGTCGTTCCCCTGATAGCGGCGGTTCCCGAAAGCGCTGCCGCCCGCCGTAACCGCCCCGCGCGGTTCCGCCGCCAGTCGCCTCCGGCTGCTGATTGCTCCCGGCATGATCGGGTCGGCGCCGAGCGGCATGAAGCAGCGCGCGGGGCCCGCGCCGCGAGGACCGCTCTCTTTTCGCCCCGCACGCGGAGAGGCCGTGATGCAATTTTCCCAATACGGGGTGGTGGTCGGAATCCTCACCCTGCCGTGCTGGCTTTGGGCATGCAGCCCCGGCTCCGGCTCGGGCGACGCGGGAGGAAGCGAATCGGGCGGCGGCGGTAGCAGCGGTTCGAGTCGCGGCGGCTCCTCGGGCACCATCGGCCTCGGCGGAACCGCCGGCGTCATCACGCAAGGCGGTTCGAGCGGCACCGACGGAACGGGAGGCGCGGGCGAGTGTGTGACGTGCACACCGCCGGGCGGCATGTACTGCGGGCAGATCGGCGACAACTGCGGCGGCTCGATGGATTGCGGGCTCTGCATGGGCGACTGGACCTGCGAACAGCACGTCTGCGTCGGCGGCCCGAGTTGCGAGCCGCTCACGTGCGAGTACGCGAGCGGCCGCTACTGCGGCACCGTCGGCAACGGCTGCGGCCGCGCGCTCGACTGTGGCGCGTGCACCGACGGCAAGGAGTGTCGGAACGGCGTCTGCGTCGCGCCGGGCTGTGTCCCCCTCGGCTGCGCGTTCGCGGGCGGCAGCTTCTGCGGCGAGATCGGCGACGGCTGCGGCGGCGTGCTCGACTGCGGCAACTGCACCGACGAGAAGACGTGCGCCGGCGGCGGCCTCCCCAACGTGTGCGGCAGCGCGGACTGCACGCCGGTTTCGTGCACGCCGGCCGGCGGGGGTCAGTACTGCGGGCGCATCGGCAACGGCTGCGGAGGCGCGCTCGACTGCGGCGAGTGCGCGAGCGGCATGCCGTGCGGCACCGGAGCAAACGCACACGTGTGCCCCGGCGCGAGCACGGGGTGTACCGGCCTCGCGTGCCAGGTCGAGACGTGCGCGGGCGGCGTGAAGACGTCGCTCTCGGGCGTCGTGCGCGATCCGGCGGGGCGCACGCCGCTCTACAACGTGCTCGTCTACGTCCCGAACGAGCCGCTCACCGACATCCCCACGGGAGCGTCGTGTCACCGCTGCGGCGAGGTCTCGGGTCGTCCCATCGCCACCGCCCTCACGAACACGCGCGGCGAGTTCCGTCTCGAAGGCGTGCCGACGGCGACGAACGTCCCGCTCGTCATCCAGATCGGGAAGTGGCGCCGGCAGATCACGATCCCGAGCGTCATCGGTTGCCGCGACAACCCCATCACCGATCAGAACCTCACGCGCCTGCCGAAGAATCAGAGCGAAGGGCACATTCCGAAGATCGCCATCACCCTCGGCGGCTCCGACGCCATCGAATGCCTGCTTCGTAAGATCGGCATTGCCGACAGCGAGTTCACGCCCGCCTCCGGCAGCGGCCGGGTGAATCTGTTTTCCGACACCGCCTCGCCGACGAGCATGGCGAACGGCATGGCGCTCACCCAGGCGAACTCGCTCTGGAGCAATCGCACTCAGCTCATGGGCTACGACATCATGATGATGTCGTGCACGGGCACCGACAACGACAGCCACAGCACCGCGCAGCACGAGAACGTGCTCGCCTACGCGGACGCGGGCGGACGCATCTTCGGCTCGCACTGGCACAACGGCTGGATCAACCCCGAAAACTATCCGCCGTTTCCCGCCGTCGTCGACTTCGCCTCCGGCGCGCACGGGTTCGACGATCCCATCACCGCGCAGATCGACACGACGTTCCCGAAGGGCATGGCGTTCTCGGAGTGGCTCGTGAACGTCGGCGCGTCGACCACCGCGGGACAGATCGTCATCAACGGCGCCGAACACAGCGTGGACGCGGTGATGGGCGGCGCGCAGCGCTGGATCTACGGGCACGACGCCGAGAAGAACACGCCGATGGTGCAGTACTTCTCGTTCAACACGCCCGTCGGAGGCATGGAGTGCGGGCGCATGGTGTGGAGCGACGTGCACGTCTCGGCCGGAGCCGGCACGGACTCGGGGAAGGTTCCGTTCCCGACCGGATGCACCTCGACCACGCTGAGCCCGCAGGAGCTCGCGCTCGAGTTCATGTTCTTCGATCTTTCCGCGTGCGTGCAGCCCGATTCGTCGACGCCGATCCCGCCTCCGCCTCC
>DASUTR010000831.1:0-9146 GCA_036374535.1 Polyangiaceae bacterium | reverse complement strand
CACGCCGGCCTTGATGTTCGCGGCCACCGGCTCGCTGTACCAGGTGGGATCGGCGCCCGCGTTCAGGTTCTCGCACGTCGCGGCGAAAGCGTGCGCCGTGAAGGTGTCCTTTCCGACCGGGAGCCCCTCGAGTCGAAAGACCGAACGCTGCCCGGTCGTGACCGGGAACTTGCGCACGTCGCTGCGACTCGGACCGTCGACCGTCAGCCGCACGCAGCGCACGTCGCTCGGTGTGTTGGTGAGCTCGATTTGCGCCTCACCGACGTCTTCGTGCCGGCTCTGCTCGCTTTCGGAGCAACCCGTCGAGAGCAAGAAGATGGACCCTCCCACCGCGCTTGCCCCCCACATTCCGAACCGTTGCCACGAAGCACGCAGCGACATCGCGAACCTCCTTTTTCGCTCGAGACCGAGCGAGCGATAGAACCTTCCTCGTTAGGTCATTTGTGCGCCCCCGGCAATGACATAAGATCAAACGACTCGTAACTTACCGCGCAGCCAGCGCATTTTTTTCGTAGCGACGGCTCGAGAGGCCGCATGAGTAAATGTTTAGTCGGCGCTACGAGCGTTCCTCGGCTCGTTTCCCCGAATGGCGGCGCCCGTGAGTTTCCGGTAGCATTCCCCGCATGGCGCGCCGAGCGCTGACCGTCTCCGGCTGGGTGTGCTCGACGCTCGCCTTCGCGTTCGCGGCATGCGGAGAACCGCGCGACGACGAGCGCGCGGAACGAACACCGGGCGAAGCCGGAGAGGGCGGCGAGACCACGGACACCGGGGGCGCGTCGCCGGGTGCGGGAAACGGCGGCTCGAACGCTCAGGGCGGTTCGCGCGGCGGAACGACGAGCCGCGGCGGACGCGCGGGCCAGGCAGGGGCACCGAGCGGAGGAAACGCCGGCACGACGAGCGGAACGGGTGGCACGGTAGCCGGGGGCGAGGGTGGCGGAGCCGGCATGAGCGAGGGCGGCTCCGGAGGCGATGGCGAGCCCGTGCCCGTGGTCTGCGATCGACTGGGTACGGTAGCGAGCGCAGCCATCGCGCAGCGCGTGGCCCTCACGTACGATCGAACGCGGCACCGCGACTGCCGCCTCGGTTGGTTCACGACGCTCTGGCTTCCGCCCGTCGACGAGCGCGCCGAGTACCTGAACCGCATCATCCGGCAGACGCTCGCCTTCTGGGGGTGCGTGGAAGGGCCGCCCGCCGGCTTCTCGCTCGTGCACGGCGTCGTGCCGCTCAGCCGAGCCGAGGTCGACGCACTCGTCGAGGTCTACTTGAACGCTAGCCGAATCGAAGCGCAGCTCAGCCCAGCCGAGCTCGCGCCCATCGAACGCGCTCTCCAGCGTCTCGGCGCACCGCTCGTGGAGCCGACCCTCGACGATTTCTCGAGGTCGACCTGTCCCGGCGACGGCTCGGGCGGACAGGGAGGTTCGGACGGCGGAGGCGGCGTCTCCGCGAGTCGTTGAAGGTCCCATGCCACGATTTCTCCTCGCTCCCACGGCGCTCGCGGCCGCTTTGCTCTTTCTGTCCCCCGCCGGCCGCGCGCAATCGCAGACGGGCGTCGCGCTCGCGGAGACGCTGTATCAACAAGCGAGGGATTTGATGGCCGAGGGCCGCTACGACGAAGCGTGCCCCAAGCTAGAAGAAAGTCAGCGCCTCGATCCCGCGACGGGCACGCTCTTGAACCTCGCCTCGTGCCACGAGCACCAGGGCCGGCTCGCGACGGCGTGGTTCGAGTACCTCGACGCCGTGACGCTGGCGCGGCGCGACGGCCGTCCCGACCGCGTCGCGTACGCTCAGGGCCGCCTCGCGGAGCTCGAGCCGAAGCTCTCCCGACTCACCTTGGTCGTGCCGGAAGCGGCGGACTACCCGGGGCTCGAGCTCGAGCTCGACGGGACGCGCATCGGAAAAGCCGCTCGCGGCGTCCCGGCGCCGGTCGATCCGGGAGCCCACGTCGTCGAGGTCCGCGCCCCGGGCCGGCAGAGCATCAAGCTCAGCATCGAGATCGGGACCGTCCCCGAGCAGAAGACACTCACCATCCCCGAGCTCGCGCCGACGACGCCCGAGCCCGCGCCGGTCGTCGTTCCGGCGCCCCAATCGGCGGAACCGGCACCGGCCGACCGCGCTTCCCCAGGGCGCCCGATACCGACGACGGCATACGTCGCGGGCGCGGTGACGGCGGGTTTGCTCGCGGGGGCCGTCGTTACGGGCGTGCTCTACACGGATCGTAAGGACGACTACGAGCACACGCACTCCGAAGCCGACTACGACGCGGCGCGAACTCTCCTCGTGGCCAACGCCGTGCTCTGGATCGGTGTCGCCACCGGAGCCGGACTCACGACGTACCTCTACGTCACGCGGCCCGCAGAAGTCCCTGGCGTTGCGTCGGCGTCGGGCCTTCCGCACGGGGCGATCGCCCACTTCGCAGGTCGATTTTAGGGCCGAAGTACCATGACGCGCTTCTTTTCGGAACAGGGAGCCCGCGCCGGCGTGCTCGTCACGGCCGCGATGACGGGGTGCTTGCTCGTCTCGCCGCTCGGGGAGTACGAAGAGCCCGCGCCGGGGGCCGGGGGCACGGGCCGCGGCGGCGAAGGCGGACGCGGCGGGAACGTTGCAACCGGGGGCGGAGGTGACGACGGGGGTCAGGCGGGGCGACCTGCCGGCGGCGCCGGCGCCGTGGGAGGCACGGGGACCCAAGGGGGCGCAGGTGGCGCAGGTGAATGCGTCACGAACGCCGATTGCGCGAGCGAGGTCACGGGACCCGGCCGCTGCCGCGATCGAGCGTGCGTGCCGCTGCGCTCGGATCAATGCTTTTTGGTCGAGGGAAACCCCGAAGACGACGACGCGGTGTTCCTCGGCGCTTTCGCGAGTCTGTACGCGCCGAGTCCCGACGAAGGATTTACCGTCTACCCGCTCCGACTCGCCGTCGAGGAGCTGAACGACCCCGACGACGATCGTCCTCCGGGTTTGAACGGCGCCGAGCTCGCGCTCGTCATTTGCGACAATTCGAGCCCCGGAGCCATCGACCGCGCGATGGATCACCTCGTGCGGGACGTGGGCGTCGCGGGCGTGCTCGCCACGCTGAAGCCCGGCGATCTCGTGCGAGCGTTCACCGACCATCCGGACGTGCTCTACCTGAGCCCCATCGGTCGAACGAGCGAGGTCGACGAGCTCGACGAGGAGCTCGAGGTTCCGCTCGTCTGGAACCTGCTCGGTCAGCCCACCGACTACACGGCCATCTACGTTCGCCTGCTCTCGCTCGTCGAAACCTACGTGCGCGAGAAGAACCAGTACGGAAACCTCGACCCGATCAAGGTCGCGCTCGTGGTCGACGATCAGGACGTCGACGCAGCCAACTTCGAGCTCGGCGAGACGTTGAGGAGCGAGCTTCGCTTCAACGGCGCGACCACGGTCGCGAACGGCAGCCATTTCCTGCTGCTTCGAATGTCGCGGGACACGCGCGTGGCCGACGCCGTGGAAGCGCTGTGGACGTTCGTCCCCGACGTCGTCATTTCCGCGTCGGGCAGCGAGTTTACCAAGACAGAAGGCGTATTGTGGTCGCTCGAGAACGAGTGGGCTTCGGACACGCGTCCGTTCTACGTTCTCTCACCGTACAACGCGGGCGATCTCGGCGCGGTCCGCGCTCGCATCGACCGGCGCATCAACGAGGCCGCGGAGCTCGACGCGAACAGCCGCTTCATCGGCGTCTCCGTCGCGGGTCCCGAAGACTCGAACAATCAGAACGCTTACGCAGAGCGGTTGCAGACGCGGTTTCCGCGAACGCAGCACCCCACGCATCCGCCCGACCCGGATACGGGCAATTTCTACGACGCGGCGTATTTTCTCGCGTACGCGGCGTACGCGGCGGATCTCGCCCAGCCGCTCACGGGCGAGCGTATGGCGAGCGGGCTAAAACGCCTGATCGATCCGGACGGCGCCGAGCTCGACGTAGGCCCGGGCCACAGCCGAATCGTCCTCGACACGCTCGGCCGAGGCGAGAGCGTCGCGCTCTTCGGAACGCTCGGCGCGCCGGATTTCACCGACGGCTATCGCCGGGTAAACGGCAGCGTCTACTGCTTCGAAATGGTCAACGGTGCGGCCGCGCTGCGCAAAGACGTGCTCGCCTACGCTACGGACGACGAGTTCCGGCTCAACCCGCTGTGGAGCTCTTTCCCATGCTTCCCGGGCTTCTACCAACCCGAGTAGCGGCCCTCGCGACGAGCATGCTCTGCCTGCTCACCGCGTGCAGCGAGCAGGAGCGAACCGAGCCGTCGCGGTTCAGCGCTCCCGTCGTGGACGGCGAGCTCTCGCCGTCGGGAAGCGAAGACGCCGTGCTGCTCTTGCGCGCGACGACGCCGGAGCTCGGCGAGCGGCTGTGCGGCGCGAGCCTCGTCGCAAAGAACCTCGTCGTCACGGCGCGCCACTGCGTCGCGTACGTCACTGCGGGCCCTTTTTTGTGCACGCCGGACGGCAAGCTCGTCGAGGGCGAACCCGGCGCCGGCCGTATGGGGCTCGACCTTCCACCCGAGAGTCTCGAGTTTTTCACGAACGACGTTCCGCGGATCGCCCCGGTCGCCATCGGAGCCCGCGTCGTGTCGACGCTTTCGGACTCCGCGTGCTCGAACGATCTCGCGTTCGTCGTGCTCGATCGGCCGCTCGAGCTCCCCGTCTTTTCGCTCCGCCGCGGGCGCCCGGCCGTACGAGGCGAGGAGGTCGCCGTCGTCGGGTACGGCGCCGAGCGCAGCGCCGGGCCACCGATCGACTTCGAAACGCAGCGGCGCCGGCGTCGAACCGACCTCACGATCGCCGGGGTCGGGCCGGACGCAAGCGCGGATTTTAGCGACGGCGCCGTTCCGCCGCGCATGGTCGTCGTCGATGGACCGAGCGCGTGTCTCGGCGACAGCGGCGGGCCGCTCCTCGCGAAGGCGACGAACGCACTCGTCGCCGTGCATTCGCTGATCGAAGGCGACTGCTCCGATCCGGGAACGCGGAGCTTTTACACGCACCTTCCGCCGTTGTTCGTGTGGGCGGAACGCGCCTTCGACGCCGCTTCGGCCTCCCCGGTGCTCGAGCCGGACCCGAACGCCGAGCCTTGCGCGGAGACGGCCTGCGCGGGCGCGGGCGGCGAGCAGGCCGGGGGTGCAGCCGGCTCGTCGGGCGAGGGCACGTCGGGTGCGAGCTCACGCGGCGGCGCGGGCGGAGCGATCGAGCCTCCCGAACCCGAGACCCCGCGCGAACGCACGGCGACGCGCGAAAAGAATTCGGGATGCGCCTCCGCTCCCGCGCGCTCGGGGTCGCTCGCGAACGCGACCGCGTTGCTCCTCGTCGTGCTCGCGCGGCGGGCGCGGCGAACGATCAGCGCCGCCCGTCGAGCGGGTCGGCTCCGGCCGGCGGCTTCAGCGGCGTCGGGGGCGCGGCCGAAGGCGTAGGAACGGGGCGAGCCGCCGCGCTCGGCGGCACGGCCTTCCGTACGGTTTTCGGCGCGGTGGCGCTCGGCGCTGGGTCTGCGGTCGCGCTCGGAGCCGGCGCGACCGAAAGCGTCGCGCTCGGATGCGGAGCCGACGGCACGGGAGCCACGTCGACCGAAACGACGGGAGCTGCCGTAACGGAGGCTTTCGCCGGCTCCGCAGGCGCGAGCGGCGGTGAGCTCGCCGCCCCGGCGCTCTCGGTATCCGGGCTTCCCCGCGGCGCGACGAAGAGGAACAATAAGACGACTGAAAGCACGCCCGCCCCCGCGAGCACGAGCGCTCGCGAACGCGCCCGCGGTCTGGCTGCCTGCGAGCGCCCGAAGTCGGTGACCGTGTGCTTGTCGGCCGGCGGCGTGATGCTCGGGTGCGTGCTGCCGCGAAGCTCCTCTCCGGATCGTCCGGCGGGCGTACTTCGAAGCGTCGCGCCCTCACCGATGGGCGCCGGCGGAAGCGACGTGAGCGGCGTCGGTCGTTGAATTCCCGAAATTCGGGCAATCGAAGGCAGCGACGCGGGCGGGGCGTGCGGCGCGAGAGCTCGAGCGAAGTCGGCGACGCTCTGATAGCGATCAACGGGCTTTTTCTCCAGGCAACGAGCGATCACGGCTTCGAGCTCGGGACTCACGTCCGGACGCTTCGCGCGGATGCTCGGCATCGGATCGGACGCCACGGCGGCGAGCAAATCGAGCGCGTTCGAACCGCGGAACGGAAGCTCGCCCATCAAGAGTTCGTAGAGAATCGTGCCGAGCGACCAAATGTCGCTGCGCATGTCGACCGACTTCGGCGTGCGAACCTGCTCGGGAGACATGTACGCCGGCGAGCCGAGGAACGAATGCGTCGCGGTCAGGCTCGGCGATGGCTCGAACGCTCCCTGCTCGGGCGCGACCGCCTTGGCGATTCCGAAGTCGAGAACCTTGACGAGCGGCGAGCCGTCCGATCTGCTCGTCAAGAACAGGTTCGCAGGCTTGAGGTCGCGATGAATGACGCCGAGCGCATGGGCTTCGGCGACGGCTTCGGAAGCCTGGAGCACGTACTGGATGGCTTCCTGAGTCGGAAGCGAGCCGCGCTGCTTGAGCTCGTGCGCGAGGTCATTCCCGGACAGAAACTCCATGACCATGTAGGGAGCGCCGCTGTCGAGCTGTCCCACGTCGAGCACGCGGGCCACGTGTTCGCTCTGAATCCGCACCGAAGCACGCGCCTCGCGCGAAAAGCGCCGGACGGCGTCCTCGTTTTGGCTCAGCGTCGGCGACAGAATTTTGATGGCGACGCGAATGCCGAGCTGCTCGTGGATCGCGGCGTAGACGTGTCCCATGCCGCCCTCGCCGAGGATGCGCTCGATGCGATACTTGTCGGCGACGAGGTCGCCGTCCGAGACCATTGCTCCATTAATACCACGACCGCCGGGGGCCCGGGACCCCGTCAGGTACGGGCTACTCGCAGACGGACTCGGCGTAGACGTGTGGATTGGTGTCGTCGCACAGGCTGGCTCCCGAACAGCCGCACCGACCGTTCACGCAGATGTCGGCGGTGAGCAAGCCGTCGCAGTCATCGTCGGTCGCGCACTCGCACTGGTGCGTCGTCGTGTTGCACACGGAAACGCCCGTGCGACCTGCGCAGTCGGTGTTCGAATTGCAGCTGCAGAGGCCCGTCGCCGAGCTGCACACGGCCCCGCGATCGTTCGTCGTGCAGTTCGTCTCCGAGCAATTGTCGCGGCACGTCCCTCGGTCGCAGCGGCCGGACGTGTTCCGGCAAACGGTCACCGTGCCGGACGCCCCGAAGCGCGGCCACTCTCCGGGCGTCGTCTCCGGGTCGCTGCACGTCGGACCGGCAGCGGCAGGCGGCGCGCAGCGACCGGCGCCGCGGACGTCGACACACACCCGGCCCATCGTGCAGCCGGCGTCGGTCACGCAGGGCGTGCGCCAGCGTCCGTTCGCCGGAATGCAGTCCTCGTTCGTTTGGCAGACGGACACCGGATCTTCGCAGCGATCGGTGTCGGGATTGCAGACGTAGGCCACGGTGTAGCCGGTGTCCTCGCAGTCGAGATCGGACTCGCACGTGTAGCCGCACGTACCCGCGCTGCGAGTGCCGCCATTGCCACCGCTTCCTCCTCCCGAAAAACCTGCCATGCCGCCGCCGGACATTCCGGCGCCGCCCATCCCGCCGCCAGCGCTCCCGCCGGCTCCCCCGCCGGACATGCCGCCCGTCCCGCCACCCGCGCTCCCGCCGGCTCCGCCGCCCGCCTTGCCCGCGCCTCCGGCCATGCCCGCAATGCCGCCGCTTCCAGCCTTGCCGCTGCCGCCGGCCATGCCTCCCGCCGGCGTTCCACCGACGGGACCCATGCCCGAAAGCCCACTTCCGGCGTTTCCACCGTTCGAGGAGCCGCCCGTCTCTTCGCCGCCCGCGCCACCGGGAGCGCCGGCTTCACCGCCGTTACCCCCTTCGCCTCCAAGGGCCCCGGTTCCGGAACTTCCGCCTTGCGTGCTACCGCCCCTCGAACTCGCGCCGCTCGCCCCTGCCTCACCGCTCGTTCCCGAGCTCGCGCCGGACGATCCTCCGTTCGAGCTTCCGCCGCCGCCGCGCTCGCTGAAGCCGTCATCGCCGTCACCGCAGCCGGACGCCGCAAGAAATGTCACCGTGAAGAGAGCGCTGAGCGCCGAGAACTTTCGCAACACGTTCGAGCCTCCTCGTACCGTCCCTGACTATCTCTGCAGCGCTCGCGACGCAACGGCGCCGCATGCCTATGACTTTGTTCAACGCGAATCGCGCCGCATCGAGCGCCGTTTTTGGCCGCGTTTCGGCTGATGGCGCGGCCGGCGCGCCTCGCTCGAAATCTTCGGCGTTACGGAGCGCGGTAGCGGACGCGAAGCATGGTGCCCGCTTCGGCATGGCGGTCCGCGAACATCGCCCAGTGCGAGAGCTCGTCTGCGGAAACGACGAAACCGATCGCACCGCCGACGGCATAGTCGGAGCGGTCCACGACGTGCTGCACGAGCGCCGCGAGATTCGGACTGTCGGTCACGCCTTCCCCCGCGCCGACGGAAAATCCACCGATCGCGAGCGCGAAGAGCCCGCCCGGAGCGTGCGCCTCCGGCTCGTGCGCGTGAGCGCCGTCGAACGGAGGAACCGTCGCGGAGTCGAACACCTGCACGCGCATCGTCTCGTTCGGACTCGCGTCACCAAGACGGCGTTCGAGTCTCAAGATCGCCGATTCGACCGTGGAGCCACGGGGAAGCGGCAGGCGAAAGCGGAACCCGGCGCGTGCTCGCTGATCGTCTCCGCCCACCTCGACGAACGGTTCCTCCGCAGAGTAGTAGAGACGTTCGTCCGTACCGTAGAGCCAGAGGGCGTCATCGGCGTCGTTTTCGATCGGGAGCTCGACGGTGATCGGCGAGCCCTGACCACCCATTCCCGCGCTCCCGCTCTTCCCGGCCGCTCCACTCACGCCGCCGACACCGCCGACACCGCCGACACCGCCAGACCCGCTGCGACCGCCGCCGTCGGAGCCGGCGCGTCCGCCTGATCCCGCACGTCCGCCCGACCCCGCGCGTCCGCTTGATCCCGCACGCCCACCCATCGAGCCGGCGCTTCCACCCGTCGCGCCGGCGCTTCCACCCATCGAGCCGGCGCTTCCACCCGTCGCGCCGGTGCTTCCACCCGTCGCGCCGGTGCTTCCACCCGTCGCGCCAGTGCTTC
>DASUTR010000830.1:0-5250 GCA_036374535.1 Polyangiaceae bacterium | reverse complement strand
AACTTCGAGGTCAACATCGAGGACCACAAGATCGAGCAGCCTTGCTACCTCGGCGTCTGCATGGATCCGAAGGTTCAAGTCAGCGTGAAGTTCAAGGCAAAGGACTGAGCGCGATCGTTCGTCCCCGAGGTGTGCGGTTCTTCGTCGAAGAAGGCGGAGCTTTGTTCGCGAGCGACGCATGCGCCGTCGCTCGCGAGCAAACCGCGCGCGGTTTCCCCGCCATTCTTGGGGAGATTTCGTTCGTTGTGATTGACACGCGGCTCGGCCGCGACGAATAAAGGGAGCGCATGCTGTACCGCCCGAGCCCGTGGAGCGTTCCTCGAGTCCTCGTGCGCGCCATGCTCGTGCTCCTGCCGCTCGCGTGCGTGCTTCTGACGACGGCACGCGCCGACGCGTACACGTGGATGATTCGCCACGCGTACAACGGGTGCGGCGTGTGCCACGCCGACCCCTCGGGCGGTGAGGTGCTGACGCCGTACGGCCGCGCGCAGAGCGACCTGCTCCTCCGCATGCGCTTCGACGGCAAATCGGCGGAAGAGGTCGAGCCCGGCAAGGCGTCGAACTTCCTCGGCTTCCTCGAGCTGCCGCAGAGCGTGATGCTCGGCGGAAGCGGGCGTGTCGCCTCGACGCTGAAGGGCGGTGAGTACCGCGTCTTCCCGATGCAGCTCGACCTCTACGGTCAGTTTCGCTTCGGTGACTTCTTCGCGGGCGGCAGCGTCGGTGTGTCGAAAGTGCCTGCCGGCTCGCCCCACGCCCGCGCCGCCCAGGTCACGGCGGACCAGGGCGACGGCTGGAACATGATTTCGCGCAACCACTACGTCGGGCTGGACTTCGCCGAGCAGAAGTTCACGGCGCGCGCGGGTCGCCTCAATCTACCGTTCGGCATCCGCATTCCCGAGCACACCATGTGGGTGCGCGAAGCCACGCGCACCGATCGCGAATCCGATCAGCAACATGGCGTCGCGCTCGCTTACAACTCGGACATCGCGCACGCCGAGGGCATGGTGCTGCTCGGTAACTACCAGGTGAACCCGGACGAGTTCCGGGAGCGCGGCTATAGTTTCTTCGTCGAGATCCTGGCGGAGAGCCGCGCGGCGATCGGTGTCTCGAGCCTCTACACCTACGCGAAACGCGATCGGCTGACGCTCGAGACGAACGTCGCTCGCGGTGCGCACGGAGCGTTCACGCGCATCGCCATCGGCGAGCCCTTCGCGCTGCTCGGCGAAATGAACCTCCTGACCGACTCGACGCGCGAGATGGGTTACGTCGGATTTCTCCAGGGCGACTACGAGATCGTGCAGGGGCTCCACGGGCTACTCACCGGAGAGCTCTTGAACCAGGGTTACCCGAAGAACGGCGAAGCGCTGCAGATCGAGCGCGCCCCCGGCAACGGCGAGGCGCAATTCGGCGCCTGGATTTCGGCCGCCTGGTTCTTCCTGCCGCACTTCGACATGCGCGTCGACGCCATCGTCCGGGGCGGCACGGATTTCACGCTGCTCACGCAGCTTCACGCGTTTCTCTGAGGCCGCCATGATCCTCGCCAGTACGTCCCCGCTCGCATCGAAGCCGGCTCGCCGCGCGTCTTGGTTCGTTCGAGCCGCCGTCGCTGGGCTCGCGCTGGCCGCTTTTCCGGCGCCGGCCTCGGCCCGTCCCGAGTTTCCGGGGGTCGTCCAGGAAACGCTCGCGCTCGACTGCGCTCCGCCGTGCACCGTGTGCCACACGAGCGCGGCTCCCGAAGGAATCAACGCCGAGCAGCCCTTCGTCGTGAACCTGCAGGCGTGGGTGCCAACCCTCGAAACGCGGGCGTTCAATGAAGACACCCTACCGACGTTGCTCACGCTCAATCGCGACGAGATCTGCAGGAACGAGTCGGACCTCGGCTGCGTTGCCGACGGCATGTGCACGCGCCCCTGCGACGCCAACGGGAACAACGTGAGCGACATCGAAGATCTCATCGCGCAGACCGATCCGAACCCCGGCGCGAAGCTGCTCGCCTGCCCGAAGTACGGCTGCGGCGCGCACCTGGCGCCGGAGCGGCCGCTCCGCCCCATCGACGGCGCCGCGTCGCTCCTGGCGCTCGGCGCCGCGTGCCTGCTCGTGCGCCGCGCTCGGCGCTAGCCGCCGCGCGCCGAGCTCGGCTTCGATTCGCGGAGCACCGACGGTTTTCCCCCGTCGAGGGAACGGAGCTCCGTCAGTTGCACTGGCGCGTGCTGGTGCTGCACACGCCGTTGAGGCAATCGTCGTCGTCGTTGCAGCCGACGCCCGTGGCGCAGTTGTGCGCGGCGCCGCCCGTCATCGCCGAAATCGCGAAGGCGCTCGCGCCGACCATCTCGCCGCTCGTCTGATTGCCCCTCGTTCCCGGAATGTCGTTCGTCAGAGTGACGGCCGGCGCGGCAACGCCCGCGGTCGCGGTGATGTCGAACGACGTGGCGGCGTTGATGGCGGCGATGATCGCAGCCTGCAGATCCGCGGCGACGGCCGAGGTGCTGACGGGGATCGCAACCGCGCCCGAGCGGGACGCTCCGTCGTTGGCGGTGTCGAACTCGAACTCCTGCGCGCCCGTGCCGTCGTTCAGCGTGAAGTAGTCGCCGTCGACGAGATCGGCCGCTCCGCCGGGGTTGATGCTGCCCGTCGCCGCCGCGCCGGGCGTGGCCACGGTGCAGCCCGTGCCGCACGTGCCGCACGCGTTGTTGTTGCCGTCGTCGCAAGTCTCGGCGCCGGCCTCGATGCGATCGCCGCACGCCGCCGCTTCGCAGGTGGACGGCGTTCCCGAGCAGCTCCAGCCTGCTTCCTCGGTACACGTCGAGCTGCAGCCGTCGCCGTTCGCGGGCGGCATGTCGCCATCGTCGCACGCTTCGCCGTCGTCGACCTCGCCGTTGCCGCATTCGGCTCCCGGGGCTCCGCCGGAGCCGGCGCCGCCCATGCCCGCGCCGCCCATGTCTTCACCGCCCATGCCGCCGGGCTCGCCGCCCATGCCGCCGTCGCCGGAGGTCCCGCCGTTTCCGGACGAGCCGCTCGAGCCGCCCGAGCCCGACGTGCCGCCGGTGGTTCCTCCGCTTCCGCTCGTTCCGCCGGAGCCTTGACCGCCCTCGGGCGTCGAGCCTCCGTCCTGCGGGATCTTCGTGCGATCGACCTCGGCGATGATCGAGCAGCTTCCGGCGAGGAGAAGGCCGCCGAGCGTCAAGAGCGAGTAGGAAGAATACGACTTTCGCATGGTAGGTTTCCCGGACTTCGCGCCCCGGCGCGAATTTGGGCCCCATTCTTCCTTGGCCGCGCCCGAGAACGCAAGAGGTCCCCGCTCTTTCATGCAGATCCACCTGATCGACGGGACCTACGAGCTCTTTCGGGCCTACTTCGCGGTGCCGAAGTCGCCCGGGCCGGGCGGGGTCGAGACCGCCGCGGCACGAGGGCTCTTTCGGAGCTTCGCGGCCTGGCTCCGTTCCGGCCGCGTGACGCATGCCGCGGTCGCCTTCGACACCGTCATCGAGTCGTTTCGCAATCGCCTCTTCGACGGCTACAAGACGGGCGAGGGGCTCGACCCCGAGCTGTTCGGTCAGTTTCCACTCGCCGAACGCGTGACGCGGGCTCTCGGGCTCGTCACCTGGTCGATGATCGAGTTCGAGGCAGACGACGCGCTCGCGGCGTTCGCGGCGCGCGCCGACGCCGACCCCGAGGTCGAGCGGGTGCTCATCACGACGCCCGACAAGGATCTCGCCCAGAGCGTTCGCGGGACGCGCGTCGTCTGCTACGACCGGCAGCGCGATATCGTGCTCGACGAGGCGGGCGTCGAGACGAAGTTCGGCGTGCGTCCGGAATCGATCCCGGATTTTCTCGCGCTCGTCGGCGACGCGGCCGACGGTATCCCCGGCGTGCCGCGCTGGGGCAAGAAGTCGGCGGCGGAGGTGCTCCGCCGTTTCGGCACGATCGAGAACATCCCGAGACGCGCCGCGGACTGGGGCTTCGCGCTTCGCGGCGCCGACGCGCTCGCGCTCTCGCTCGCGCAATTTCACGACGAAGCGCTGCTTTACAAGAAGCTCGCGACGCTTCGACTCGACGTGCCCCTCGCGGAAGCCCCGAGCGACCTCGAGTGGCGAGGGGCGAACCGCATCGAGCTCGCGACCCTCGCGCAGGAGCTCGGTGAAGAGGGCGCGCTCGAACGCGTTCTTCGCTTTCGCGACGGCTGAGCGGCGACCCGTCCGTCAGCGCCGCGAGAAGGTCTCGAGTCGCTTTTGAAGCGAAGCTTCGAGCTCGGGTTTCCGCTGTCCGGGCGCTAGGGAGCGGAGGTGCGAAAGCGCGGCTTCGAGCGCCGCGCGCGCCTCGTTCCCGCGGCCGAGTTGCGAGAGAATGTCGGCACGCTTGTCGAGCATCCGCGCCTTGCGAGCGCCCCAGGCCTTGGCGATGGCCCGATCGATCGCGGAAAGCGCGCTCGCGTGGTCGCCGAGCCCTTGGTACGCGGAGGCGAGCCGGTGCGGCGGGTTGTAGTCGTTCGGGAGCTCGCGCTCGCGCGCGGTGAGGAACGCGACCGCTTCCGGCGCGCTTCCGAGAAACAGGAGTGTTTCGAGCCGGGCGCCGTCGAACGTGCTCGCGACTTCGGGATTCGGGGCGCGCTTCGCTGCGGCCTCGAGCACGGCGAGCCGCTCGCGCGCCGTGGCGAGCGCAGCCGCCTTTTCACCGAGCGATAGTTCCGCGTCCCAGACCATACGGAGGGCGTCGCCGCGATCGTCGGGCGACATCGGCGCGGCGGGATCACGCGCAACGTCGCGCAGTTTCTTCGCGACGAGCTCGCGCAACGCCCTGACCCGCGCCGGCGCCCCTGGGACGTTCGCGGCGCAATCCAGCGCGGTTCCGGCGAAATCCGCGAGGGTCGAGGAGCGCCCGAGCGCGTCGCCGGGCAACGTCGAGAGCGCGAGCTCGAGACAGTCGTCGTACTTCTTTTCGCGCTTTCGGGACGTGGCGAGCGCGAGCAGGGCGTCCGGACGCCGCGGCCACGAAGGCGGCGCTTTACGCAGCGCGGCTTCGAAGTTTCGCGCGGCCGTTTCGTGGTCGTCGCTCATGGCCGCACGGTGTCCGGCGAGCAGCGACGACAGCGGGTCGTCGGGCGCGAGCGAACCCGCGTGCGAAAGCTCGATCGAGCGCCGCCCGTCGCGCAGGAACTCGCGCATCTGATCGACGGTGGCGGCACCTTCCCAGCGCCCGTGGACGCTTTCGTCGGCCGGGTCCACGAGGAAGAAGGTCGGCAACACCTTGGAC
>DASUTR010000829.1:0-10053 GCA_036374535.1 Polyangiaceae bacterium | reverse complement strand
GGCTCGGGACCCGCTCTTGCGAAAGCCACTGCATTTGGACTACCGCTTGTGGGGGTGCCGAGCCCGGCTTCTCGTCGGTGCTTGCACTAAAACCTCGGAGGATCCCGCTTCATGCGCATGAATACTCTCGCGATAGCGCTCATCGGCACGGCGCTTTGCGTGCCCTCACTCACCGCCTGCTCGGTCAAGGTCGGCAGCGGCGAAGCCGCAAAGCCCGCCCCGCCGCCGCCTCCCCCGCCGGCTCCCGAACCGCCGAAGGAAGAACCGAAGCCCGAGCCTCCCAAGGAGAAGCCGAAGAGCGAGGCCAAGGTGAGCGGCGACAAGGTCTCGATTCCGGGACAGATCGAGTTCGAGTTCGGCAAGGCGACGCTGAAGGAGACGCCCGAGACGCTCAAAGTCATCGAGCAGGTAAAGCTCTTTCTCGACGACAATCCGCGCGTGACGAAGCTCCGCATCGAGGGGCACACCGACAACGTCGGGACGCCCGCGGCGAATCTGGATCTCAGCGTCCAGCGCGCGCTCACGATCAAGACGGCCGTCATCGCCAAGGGCGCGGACAAAGAGCGGATCATCGCCGTCGGCTGCGGCCAGGACAAGCCGATCAAGGACAACGCCACCGAAGAGGGGCGCGCTCAGAACCGCCGCACCGAGTTCCGCATCGCCGAGCTCAACAAGAAGAAGTACATGGGCAAGGACCCGACCGGCGGCTGCAAGGTCATCGAGTAACGACCCTACCGGCCGTACGCATGGTATTGGGGGCGGCGATGCGTCTCGCCGCCCTCGCCCTCCTCCTCTCGCTCGCCGGCTGCAACAGCACTCCCGGTGATGTGCGCACGTGGCGCGTCGAGGATCACGACCACACCACCAATCCAGGTCAGGATCAGGTCGTCGCCGGTCCCGACGCGGGGCCCGCTCCCGAGCTCGCGCGCGTCGGGCTCGACGAAGTAACGGTGATCGCGTGGAACCAGAACTGCGTGCGCTGCCACGGCCGCATCGGACGCGGCGACGGCCCGCAGGGCGCGATGTTCAAGGCGACCGATCTCTCGCATCCGACCTGGCAGCGCTCCGTCACGGACGAAGGGATCGCGAACGTGATCAAGAACGGACGCGGGCAGATGCCGCCGTTCCCGGCGCTCCCGGATTCGACGGTGAAATCTCTGGTTCGCCTCGTGCGCCTCCTCGACTCGAGCAAGCTCCCCGAAGGAGAAAGCGGCGACAGCGCCGGGACGACCGCGGCGCCGGCCGGCTCGGGAGCAGCATCCGCGAGCGCGCTGCCACGAGCGAGCGCGCCGCCGCGAGCGAGCGCGCCGCCGGCAAGCAGCGCGGCTTCCGGACCGGCGACCATGAACCCGCGTCCGCCGCCGAGCGCGCAATGAGCCATCCCGATCCCGACGGGGCTCGCAAACGGCGACGCCTCGGGGGGGTGGTTCTCGCCCTCGGCGGGGTCGTCGTGATTGCGACGGTGTCGAAAGATTATCCGCGTGAACAACCCATCGTGTTTCGCCTGCCGGACACGAAACCGGCGACGCTCGTCGCTAGCTTCACCCGCGCCGGGAACGTCGAACCGCACGCGGGCTTCACCCTCGAGCTCCCGGAACGCGCTTTTCGTGACGTAAACCACGTGATCCGCGTTCCGAACGGAGACTACATCGTCACCGTCGAACTCCGCCGTCCCGACGCGACCGGCACCGGCCAACGAGACGACGCGGGCGTGACCCGCCGAAGGACGGAGGAGACAAGCGTATCCAGGCGCGTTAGTCTGGGGGGGAGCGAGGTCGTCGTCCCCGTGCCGGCGAGGAGCGAGTGAGCCAACCGCAACCGACCGAGATCAGCACGCGCGCGCAAAGTGCGGACGGCGCGCTCTCCGACGAAGTCGTGGTCGTCGTGCTGAGTGGTTCGCAACGCGGCCGCCAGGTGCAGCTGCACGAGCGGATGCGCGTCGGCAAGGCGCCCGACAACGATCTCGTGCTCGAGGACGACACCGTCTCGCGCCATCATTGCGAGCTCGAACGGCGCGAGCACGGCGTGCTCGTGCGCGATCTCGGCTCGACCAATCACACGCGCGTCGGTCGCACGGCGATTCAAGAGGCCGTGGTCGAGGCCGGAGCGACGATCAAGGTGGGCGGCGTCGAGCTCGGCGTGCGCGTCGAGCCGCGCCGCGCGATGCTCTTGCCGAGCGAGTCGACGCATTTCGGCGAGGCGATTGGTCAGAGCATCGCCCTCCGCACCATCTTCGGAGTGCTCGAGCGCATCGCGCCCACCGACGCCGCCGTGCTCCTGCTCGGCGAGACGGGCACGGGCAAAGACGTGCTCGCGCGTTCGATCCACCAGCAGAGCCCCCGCCGCGCGGCGCCCTTCGTCGTCGTCGATTGCGGCGCCGTCAGCTATTCGCTGATCGAAAGCGAGCTGTTCGGCCACGAACGCGGCGCTTTCACGGGCGCCGTCGCGACGCGCCAGGGCGCCTTCGAGCTCGCCGCCAAGGGCACCATCTTTCTCGACGAAGTCGGCGAGCTCCCGCTCGACGTGCAGCCGAAGCTCTTGCGCGTGCTCGAGTCCGGCGAGTTCCGGCGTGTCGGCGGCAACAAGACGATCACCGCGGAGGCGCGCATCGTCGCCGCTACCAAGCGCGATCTCAAAGCCGAAGTCGAGCGCGGGAAGTTCCGTGAAGATCTGTACTTCCGCCTCGCCGTCGTTCCCGTGAACGTGCCGCCGCTGCGGAGCCGGCGCGAGGACATTCCGGCTCTCGTCGAGCGCTTTCTCGACATCGCACGCAAGCGCGACCCTGTCGCAGCCGCCGTCACGCTGAGCCCCGGAACCCTCGCTGCTCTGGCCGCGCACGATTGGCCCGGCAACGTGCGCGAGCTCAGGAACGTGCTCGACCGCGCCATCTACATTGCGACCGCGGGCGGCGAGCGCGAGCTCAAGCTGCTCGATCTGCCCGTCAGCGCCGCCGTCGCGAGTCAAGGACCGGCCGCGTTCGATCCGAAGAAGAGCTACCGCGAGGTGCGCGACGAGTTCGAAGCCGACTTCGAGCGCCGCTACGTCGGGTGGCTGCTCGATCGGCATGCCGGTAACATCAGCGCGGCTGCGCGTGAAGCGAAGATGGACCGCAAGCATCTCTACGATCTCGCGCGCCGGCACGGGCTCCGTTCCGCTCGGTAGACCTTCGGTCGATCACGGGGTGTATCGCATGCGACGAGCGTTCTACGGAACCGTACTCGGCGTCGTGCTCGCGGGCCTCGGAACGACCCGCGGGGCAGCGGCGGAGGAGGCCGGCGCGCGTCCGGTCGAGCCCGAGACCGTACCCGAAGCGGAGGAGAGCCCGCTTCGCCTGCGGTTGATGATCCCGATGTGGCTGCCGCTGCTCGCCATGGAGAGCTCCGTCAGCGCCAACGGGGCGCAGTCGGACGAGCTCGAGATCGACTCGGAGGTGAGCTGGGTCGTGATGGGCATGCTCGAAACGGGATATCGCCCCGTGTTCGCGCGCATCGACGTTTTCGGCGTCGGTTTCGGCGATCAGGTCGTCACGCAGAACGGCGAGCCCACGCGTCTCGATTTCGACAGCTCGGGGCTCATTGCGCGTGGGATCGTGATGCTCGAGCTCGGTCCGTGGCGGCTCGGCCGGAGCCGCGCTCATCGATTCAGCCTCGCTCCCCTCGCCGGCGTCCGCTACAACGACGTCTCCTTCGACGCCGGGGAACCCTCGAACCTTTCGGCGGACTACGCTTGGCTCGATCCCATCGTCGGCGCGCGCACGGAATTTTTGCTCGGCGACTTTCGTCTCGGGACACACGTCGATTTCGGGGGTTTCGGCATCTCGTCGGACGTCGCCTTTTGGGCTTCCGCCTCCGTCGAATACATGATCGTGCGCTGGTTTTCGATCTGGCTCGGCTGGCAGCACTACCAGGTGCTGTTCGAGAGCTCCTCGGAAACTCGCGACGAGCGGCTGCGGCTCTACCTGACGGGGCCGAGCGCCGGGCTCGGCCTCCACTTGTTCTGAGCGGGCGTTCCGAGCGGGCCCTAGAATTCGCCGCGGAGCGCGCCCGAAATCACCATGGCCGTCGTATCCGTCGGATCGACGCCGCCCCAGGTGAAGTTTTCGAGGTTCGTCTTCAACAGATCGAAGCTCGCGCTCGCGGAAAAGCCGAGGAGCGCGCCGAGGATGCGCTCTTCGGGTCCGCCTTGCGCCGCGAACAGCACGCGACCGCCGAAGAGCCAGCTCGAAAGCGGGGAGAGCTCGCGATCCCCCGTCCAATACTGGCCGCGCGGACCGTTTTCCGGCTCACCGCCGGTGTAGTCGTCGCTGTAGAAGAGCGCGCCCGTCTGCGTGTAGTAGCGCGCGTGCGCGAGCACGCGCAGCGCCGGCGTGAGGTACTTCTCGCCTTCGACCTCGTACGTCTGCCCGAGGATGTCCCAGGTGTCGCGGTAGATGCGGACGCCCGCGCCGATCGCGCCCTGAAGCGGCTTCAAGAAGTACTTCCCGCGGAGCGCAACGGCGCCGCGCTGGCGGTCGTCGGGATGATTCTCGAGCGCTTCGAGACCAGCCGAGGCGATGACGACGCCGCGGTACGGGTTTTCGAGGAATCCGTGCTGAATCGAGCCCGTGAGCACGAGCTGCATCGCAAGCACGGGTGTCCACGCCTGCGTCCAGGCGGCCTGAAGCGTCGTTACGTCGGTGTCGCGAGCGGCGCGATCGGGCTCGTCCGTGAAGCAACCCTCCGAGCTGTCGAGCCGCGTACGCGCCGAGGGCGCGGTGCTCGGCGTGTACGCCGCCGTGCAGACCTTGTCGAAGCCGCGCGCGTACGAGAGATCGATTTGGGTGTTCTTCTGGAAGAAATCCGTACCGGCGCTGACGCTCACGGCGTTCGAGCGGTAGTCGGCTTCGGTCCCGTAAGAGTAGTCGGCGGAGAGACGCGTGCTCTCACCGGTCACCGTGAAGCCGCCGCGGAACTGGTGCCGCGTGTCCTTGAAGTCGGTGGGCGCCGAAATCACGTCGACGATGGGCCCGGATTTCACCGCCTCGGTCGCGCCGCTCACGATGTCCGCTTCGTAGCCCGCGCGCACTTCGAGAAACGTGAAAGGGTGCGCGCCCACGTCGGCCGACGGCGTGATCACCGTGAGGTTGCTCTCTTTCGACGGCTCGAAGAACACCGTCGTTCGGAGATCCGCGTCGACGACTTGGGCGGAGGCGCGCGGCGCAGCCAGCCACGCGACCAGCGACGCGAGACACGCCACGCCCCGAAGCGCGCGGCACGCTGGGGGGACCCGGCTCAATTGCACCCGCAGCCGCCTCCGCGCACCGAGCCGCCGCCGTACGACCCCTCGCGATTCTCGAGCGCGTGATCGATCGCGGCCTTTTCACCGGGCTCGCCTTCGAAGCGCATGGTCGGATCGGCGAGCACGGCGCGCTGCTCCGGTCGCACGGTGGCGCACGCCGACGCCCAGAACGCGAGCACCACGAGCGCGATGCCCTTGCCGACGCGAAGCTTGCCGAAAACCATGGTCATTGCGTGCCTTACCCGTGTCTAGAAGTAGGAGCCGAGCCCGCCGACGTAGCTCTGCACGTTGCGGTAGCGATCCTCCGCGTAGAGAACGAAATTCGTGGCCTGGAGCCGCAGCAGAATGCGGTAACGGAGGGAAACGAGGAGCCCCCCGCCCGCGCGCGCGTGGAACCAGTCGCTTTCGCTCCGAATGTTCTCCTCTTTCGGCGCTTCGTGCACGCCGCCGATGCCGAGCTCGAAGAACGGCGCGATCGCCCAGCGCGGCGCGACGTTCAGCGTCGAGGCGAGGCCGTACACGAAGCGGCGCCCGTCGGGCTCGAGCGCGAGGCCCGCGTACGGCTCGAACGCGATGGCCGGCGCGAGCACGAGCGCCGGACGGATCTCCGAATAGCCATGGAGGTCGAAGACGCCCGCCATCAAGGCGAGTCCGCCGTTCGCGTCCTCGAGCGCCGGCGGTGCGAAGAAGCCCGGCTTGCTCGGCGCGTCCGGGGCGTCGTCGTCCACGGCGATCGCTTCGACGGTGTCGCCGAGCACGAACGCGCTGCGGCCGTCGGGCAAGAGCACCTCGAGCCAGTAGCCGGACGTCTCGCGCGTCTGCACGAGGAACGCGTCCCCGCGCTTGGCGCGATGGATCACACGGTGCGATATACCGGGGCCCGCGCGGAGCTCGGTCTCGGCGACCACGACGCGCGCGAACACGTCGGCCTCTTCCGAAGCGGCGCGTGCCGTACCGGACGCCGACAGCGCTGCGAGAACGACGGCGAGGATGATGGGTTTCATTGTGTCGTGACGCGGGTCGCCCACTCGCGGATGGCGGCGGCTCCGTCGCTGTCGTCATTGAAAATGGCGCGCGGATGCTGGAGTCGCTTCAGCGGTCGCTGGAGCAGGGGCGCCACCTCGGGATCGCGTCGCATGCGCGCCTGCGCGCTCTGGTAGTTCTGCCGCGCGTCCTCGGGGATGAGCGTGTTCGGGCCGACGACGTTGCCCTGGCACGAGTCTCCGACCTTGGGCATGTAGTCGAACAATCGAAACGACGTAACCGAGGCATGGCAGCCGCCCGCCGACTCGCCCTGGCCCGCGTCACCCGTCGCGCAGCGGTACGCCGTGATCGTCCGAGGCTCGACCTGACAGTAGAAGAACGCCTCGTCCCAAACGAGCTCGGCGATGTTGTAGTCCGGTCCCGGATCCACCGTGGTGGGGAACAAGCCTTCCTCCCCGCAACCGCAAAGCAGAGCGAGACAGGCGGCCAGCACGAGCGTCGTTGAGCTGCGCGTGTATGCCGCGCACGCGACGGTGACCACGTCCCTTACGCTAACAAAGGTGCGACCGCTTTCGGCAATTTGCTTCGCGCTTTCGCGACGATTCCCATGCAGAGTCGGGGGCTTTCGGCCCTGGGGCCCAGCCGTCGGGCTGGTCGCAAGGTGCGCGCGACTCCCACCTAAATAACCAACTCGTGAAGCTAGTGCTTGAACTCGCCCCTCGCCGTCCGCTAAGTCTTTGCGCCCTGGCACGAGCTTGTGGCATGGTTCCTTACACGCACCTACATGCCGTGCGGTGCTGGTCTATCCCCTGTCGTCCCTGAGGAGATTGAGCCGAATGAAGCTGAGCCCCTGGTACCTCGCTGCGGTCGTCCCTTTCGTCTACGTGGCTTCGCAAGGGGCCATGGGAGCGCAGCTCGGGGTGCTCGGCGTCGCTCTCGGGATTTTCTTCGGAACGCTGTCGCTGCGTCGCCCCGCTGAGGGCAACGCCACCACGACGAACCACTGACCAAGTCGTCCGACACCCCGCTGCCGACGAGCGTTCTCAAGGCCCAGGTGTCGGGTCATCGGCTGAAGCGCATCGAGGAGTTCCGGCTCCACGACGTCGAGGCGCTCCGACTGATCCTGACGGGCGGCTCCGTCGTCGACTGGCACCGGCTCAATCTCGAGGGACCCGAGCACGCGCGCCGGCTGATCGAGAACCACGACATTTCGCTCGACGATCCGAAGGACGCGGCGTTCCTCGCGCACATGAAGAGCGAGGCAGTGAGTTACCTGCGCCGCCACTTCTCCTTCGCCATCCCGAAGCCCGTCGAAGAGTCGAGCATCACGGATCTGTTGCTGCTCGCTTCGACCAAGGGGCATCGACAGCTGTGCGCCTGCACGATCCTGAAGACGGTGCAGATCATCAATCACATGGCCGGACGCGAGCTCCTGTTCCGGCTCCCCGTCAGCGATCGCGACCTCTTCCACCTCGTCGAAGAGAAGGTTTATCGCGTGGTCGGGACGATGCTCGGCGAGGGCTTCCCGATTTCCGAGTTCGTCGGCGGCCGAAAGAACCTCGACTCGACGTACACGAAGCTCCTCTCGAAACCAGAAGCGACCGCCGCCGCGCTCTACGACAAGCTCCGCTTTCGCATCGTCACGAAGACGCGCGCCGACATCCTGCCCGTCGTGCTCTACCTTTCCGACCGACTCTTCCCGTTCAACTTCGTCGTCCCGAAGCAGAGCACGAACACGATCTTCCACTTCCGGAGCTACTGCGAGCAGCACCCGCACCTCGCCGGCATGGTGCCCGAGTTCCAGGGAACGATCGACGACGAGCTCACGCCCGGCGACAACCGCTTCAGCGCGCCCACGTACCGTGTGATCCAATTCGTCACGGACGTCCCCGTTCGGGTCCCGCCGCACGTCATGCAGCTCGCGCCCCCCGGGTCCGAGCTCCTCGGCCCCCTCGTTTACATGCTGTGCGAGTTCCAGGTTCTGGACGCCGAAAGCGAGGCTCAAAACGAGGTCGGCGAAGCGAGCCACGGCGCCTACAAACAGCGCCAGCGGGAAGCCGTGTTTCGGCGCCTCCGCCTCGGCAGCCGGGGCACCGAGGGGGACCGCGGCCCCGAAAGCGACGGCTAGCCCTCAAAAAAACGCGTTTGGACCGTCGGCAGCGCCGAATAACGGTGATAAAAGCCCGGGCATGCGGCTCCATAGCCCGAGAGTCCCCGCCATCGCGGGCGAGATGCTGAAGGCGCTGATCGACGCCAAAGACATCGAAACGGAGTCGCCCAACGAGGTGAAGGCCGACATCGAGGCCGTGCTCGAGCAGTACATCCGCGACGAGCAGGCGACGACCGAACGCGCCAAGGACATCGTCGCTTCGCGCGGCTTGCCGCAGACCGAGTACCAGCGGGTTCGCAAGCTCGCCGCCGAAGAGAAGGGCATCAAGATCGGCGAGGACGCCATCGACTACGTCCTCGATCAGCTCGTCGAGATGCTCATGCATTCGGCCAACGTCGAGGAGGTGTTCGCCGAGGACTACGAGCTCCGCCGCAAGATGCGCGATCCGCTCCGCAAGCAGCTCGTCGAGGAGCAAGCGTTCGAGCAGGAGATCCGCGGTCGGCTCAGGCACGTTCAGGAAGGAACCGGCCTCTGGGAGGTCGAATACCGCCGAATGATGGAAGACATGCGACGACGTAAGGGGCTGTGACCAGGCCCGACTCGACTCGAACGACCGTACCTTCGTGGAAATGAGAAGCATGACCGGATTCGGCGCGGGGGACTCGCCGCTCGGCGAGGGACGGCTCACGATGGAGCTCCGCGCGCTCAATCACCGCTTCCTCGACGTGCGGGTGCGGCTCCCCGCCGAGATCGGCGAGCAGGTCGCCTACGTCGAACAGCTCGCGCGCGAGCGCCTCGACCGCGGGCGCGTCGACGTGGGGGTGCGGCTCACGGACTCGGCGCTGCCTCCGCCGCGCTTCTCGCTCTCCCGCGCGCGCGCCTTGTACGCGTCGCTGAAGCAGCTCGGCGACGAACTTGCCCCCGGTACTCCCCTACCCGTCGCGACCCTGGCGCACTTTCCCGAGCTGTTGCTCGAAGCCGCCGACCCCGGCGCGGACGGCGTGCGCGGCGCGCTCAAAGGCGCCTTCGAACGCGCGCTCGAGCGCCTGACGCTCATGCGCGAAGCCGAGGGCGCCGCGCTGTCGTCCGAGCTCCGCACGCGCCTCGGTACGCTGCGCGAGCTCGTCGCGGGCGTCCGCGGGCGCGCGGCAGGGCTCGTCGAAATCCAGCGCGCGAAGCTGCGCGAACGCGTCGAGCGGCTGCTCGGCGGCGCGACGTCCATCGATCCCTCGCGGCTCGAAAGCGAGATCGCGCTGCTCGCCGATCGCACCGACGCGACCGAGGAGCTCGCTCGCCTCGACAGCCATTTCGATCAGTTCGAGCGCACGCTCGACGCATCCGGACCCGTAGGCAGGAAGCTCGACTTCTTGCTGCAGGAGATCGCGCGCGAGCTCAACACACTCGGCTCGAAGAGCCCGGACGCCGGCGTCGCACACCTCGTCGTCGAGGCGAAGACGGAGCTCGAGCGCATTCGCGAACAGGTGCAGAATGTCGAATGAAGCTCCGCTGCCGCTGATCGTGTCGTCGCCCTCCGGCGCCGGTAAAACCACGCTCACCTCGCGCCTGCTCGAGCGTATCCCCGGCCTCCGCTTCAGTGTGTCGCACACGACGCGCGCGCCGCGCAGCACCGAAAAGGACGGCCGCGAGTACCACTTCGTCTCGCGCGAAAAGTTCCTCGAGCT
>DASUTR010000828.1:0-12984 GCA_036374535.1 Polyangiaceae bacterium | reverse complement strand
CGTCGTCGTCGTCGTCGTCGTCGTCGTCGTCGTCCTCGTCCTCTTCGTTGGAGGCGGTCTCCGCGCCGTTCTCGGTCGACGCGCTGCTCGACGCCGCAACTTCGTCCGCGGGCTCTTCGTCCGCGCTCGCGACGGCTTCATCGTTCGAATCGCTCGCCGCCTCAGCGTCGGCTGCCGTCGTGAGAGGGCCCTCGGGCGCGGGCTCACCGAGCTCACTTTCGAAGGCCCGCCGCGACTCGTCGCTGAGCTCCGTGTACTCGCGCAACGTTGGGAGATCGCGCAGCGATTTGAGGCTGAACGCCTCGAGGAATCCGCCGGTCGTTCCGTAGAGCATTGGCCGACCCGGCTCGTCCTTCTTGCCGATGATGCGGATGAGATCGCGTTCCAAGAGCCCTTTCAACACGGGCCCCGAGTCCACGCCGCGCACGTCGTCGATCTCGGGACGCGTGATGGGTTGTCGATACGCAACGATAGCGAGCGTCTCGAGCTGGGCGCGCGACAACCGCACGGGACGGAGCGAGAGGTACTGCCGAATGCGATCGGCGTAATCGGGGCTCGAACGGAACGCGTACCCGCCGGCGACCATCTCCAGGCGAATGCCCCGCCCTTCGTAGTCGCGAGCGAGCTCGTCGAGCAGCTCCTGCGCCCGGGCGCGGTCGATGCGCGCAGCCCGAGCAACGTCTTTCAGTTCGAGCGGATGGTCCGACACGAACAGCACTGCCTCGATGAGACCCTTGAGGTAGGGGCCAGTCGGCTCCACGGGCTGGTTGCCTTCGGCGGATTCCGCGGCTTCCTCCACGGCCTGCTCGGCCTCACCCTCGCTCGCCTCCATCGCGGCCAACATGCCCTCGGTTTCGGCGAGCTCGGCCTCTCGGTCGGTCTCGGTTTCTGACGTTTCGGTTTTCATGGCTTTTGGGTGGTGGCTCTCAGGCCGGCGCGGCGCCTTCGCCCCCCTCGGCGGCGGCGGGCGGCTCGTCACCGACGGCGAGCTCGATTTCGATCGGCCCGAGTGGATCGTCTTGGAAAAGCAGCGTGAGCCTGAGTCGCGTCATTTCGAGCAGAGCGAGGAAGGTCGTGATGACGTCCGACGGCGTCCGCTGTCCCTCGAAGAGGTCCTCGAAAGGGACGCGGCGTCGCTTTTGGAGCAGCTCGGAGAGCTGATTGATGCGATCGGTGATCGAAAAGCGTTCGGTGTCGATCTCGTGCTGGAACGACGCCTTGACGCGAGCGAGCACCGTCTGGAACGCGTCGAGCAGCTTGAACAAGCTGAGTCCGGCGATGGGCGCGGGGCCTTCGGCCTCGGGCGCCGGCACGCCGCGCAAGAACACGTCTCGGCCGAGCACCGAGTTTCCTCCCAGTTGATCGGCGACCTGCTTGTACTTCTGGTACTCGAGCAAGCGGCGCACGAGCTCGGCTCGGGGGTCGAGCTCGGGCTCGGCCTCGACGTCCTGGTCGTCCGGCACGGCCGGAAGGAGCATCTTCGACTTGATGTGAGCGAGCGTGGCCGCCATGACGAGGTATTCGCTCGCCACGTCGATGTTGAGCTCGTGCATCAACGTGATGGTCTCGACGAACTTGGTCGCCACGAAGGCGATGGGAATGTCGAAGATGTCGAGCTCGTGCTCCTCGATGAGGTGGAGCAGGAGGTCGAGGGGGCCTTCGAAAACCGGAAGCTCGATGCGATAGGCGCCCGCCGAGGCCGCGGCCGCCGCGTCTGCCGGTGCCGCCCTCGGCGTTTCGACCTGCGCGACCGCCGCGGTTTCCACCGGTGCGGGCGCCTCGAGCCCCGCTGCGGCCGCGGGCCCGGTCGACGCCTCGCTCGTGCCCTCGACGGGGCTTTCGGGCGGCAAGGGCTCGGTCATGGCGGGGGGGGCGGAATCTAGGTTCAGGACCGCGGCGGCGCCATCGGAAAAAGTGACTTTGCGCTGGGCGTCGCAAGACCGGGCGGATTTGGCTAAGCTTCTCGTGCAGGAAGGCGATCACGCCGCATGCTTGAGCCCGCACGGCTCGATGACCCCAAGGACCCTCTCGTCGGGCGAGTCATCCAGGACGACCTTCGCCTCGAGGAGGTCGTTGGGCAAGGGGCCATGGCGCGCGTGTATCGCGCGCGCCAGCTCCGCGTCGACCGCGACGTAGCGGTCAAGGTGCTTCACTCGTCGCTGCTCCACGATGCGATCCTCGTCGCGCGCTTCCAGCGCGAAGCGATCGTCGCGGCCCGCATCCGTCACCCCCACGTGATCGAGGTCATCGGCGCGGGCGAGCTCCCCCGCGAAAGCCCCGAAAAGCCGGGCGAACCCTATCTCGTCGTCGAATTTTTGCACGGCCCTTCCCTCCGAACCGCGCTCGGGGCCGCTGGAGGCGCCTTCCCGCTGCCTCGCGCGCTTCACGTCGTGCTCCAGATTTGCGACGCGATGGGCGAAGCCCACGAGCTCGGGATCGTGCACCGCGACCTCAAGCCGGAGAACGTGATGCTCGTCCAGCGCGGCGACGACCCCGATTTCGTAAAGCTGCTCGACTTCGGCCTGTCGCGACAAAGCGGCGCCGATCCGGGCTTCGAAACGCGCGCCGGCTCCGTTCTCGGAACCGCGCGCTACGTATCTCCCGAGGGAGCGCGCGGCGATCCGGTCGGGCCTGCCGCCGATGTGTACTCGATCGCCACGATTCTGTTCGAGTGCCTCGTGGGCCGGACGCCGTTCGACGCGGAGAATCCCGTGGCGCTACTCGTCCGGAGGACGCAACATACCGCGATGGACGTGCGGAGCGTGCCGAGGGGCGCCGATGTTCCCGGCGCGCTCGCGGCGCTGCTCGCGGACAGCCTCGCCCGCGACGTTTCGCGCCGTCCGCGGAACGCGCGCGACTTCGGGCGCCGTCTTTTCGCAGCCGCCACGGAGAGCGGCCTCGCGGCGAGCGAGCTCTTGCCGCGCTCGACGCTCCTCGGAACGCGCTCGGCGCCGCGTCCGGCCGCTCTCGCGACGACGACGGGGCCGGCGGCAACACCGGACCCGGCGGCCTTGGCCGAGCCGAGCAGCGCGCCGCCCGCCGCGCCGGTCACGGTTTCGCCCCGCTCCGGTCGTCGCTCCCCGCGCCAGCGGCCGATGAACCGCGTCGCCGTCGTCGCCACCTGCTTCGCCCTCGGCGCTCTCGGCGCCCTCGGAATCGCAACCGGAGTCGGCAGTTGCGAGAGAGGTGGCCGTTGACGAACCCCGTCGCGCTCCACCTCCTGCGCGCGGCGTGCGGCGCGGGCCTCGTGTTCGCCGCCCTGCCCGCGCGCGCCGAAAGCGACGCGCCTTCGAACGGTGTGAACCCGGACCCCTCGCGTCTCCGCAGCGGTTTCGCTGCGCTCGATCGCCCCCACGGAATGATCGAAGGCGGCGCGGGGATCCTCACGTTGCCCGCCGCCGAGGTGTGCGTCGAACGCAGCACGGGCTGCAAAGAGGGCGATCTCTCGTTCGCCGCCGAAACGTGGCAGCTCTTTCGCGCGAACGTGAAGTTCGCGTTCGGCGCGGGCGTCGTCCTCGGCCTGATCCCGACGGCGCACCCCCCGCACGAAGATCCGCCCGGGATCGAGCGCGATACGACGCGGAGCTACCTCACCTTCGAGGGCACCGTGCGCTACTACCCCGTCGTTCTGCGCGAAGTGGAATGGTGGATTGGCCTCACCGGCGGTCTCGTCGTCGTCGACGATCGCTTCCAGGTCGTGGGCGAAAACGACGACCGCGCGCTGCTCGGTCCGCGCGGCGTCACGATTCGCACCGAAGGCGGCTCGCTCGGCTTCGCGACCGGGCTCGCTTACGAGCTCGCCCCGCAGTGGTCGGCGATTGGAACGCTGCGCTACGCGGAATGGTTCCTTCCCACGGAACCGGCTCGCGACAGCTTCGGCGACGAAGCGTCGCTCACCGGCCGAAATCTCGTGATCACGCTCTCCTTCGGCCTCGCGTACCGGCTCGCGCTCTGACCCTCAGCCCGCTGCTTCGAGGATCACGACGAGCTCCGCGATACGGTCGAAGCTCACCCAGACGACGGCTAGCAACGCGAGCGAACGCAGCGGCGCGAGCAGTGGGAGCACGAAGGCGGGGCTCGCCGAGCGAGCGATCAGCGCCCCCGCGATCTCGACGACGAGGGAGCCCGCCACGAGCGGCGCGGCGATCGCCACGGCGAGGCCGATCGATGCGGCTAGCCGTTCGGCGGCGGCCGCCCACGTGGTTCGGAGCTCGGGCTCGGCGAGCACGGCTGCGACCCGCGCCGCTCCGCCCACCTCGATGAACGCGACGGCGACGAAGAGCCCGAAGAGCCCTGCTAGCGGCGACGCCGGCTCCTCGAGCCACGGCAGCTCGAGCGCCTCGCGCGTGCCACGAAGATTATCGGCGAGACCGCCCGCCATGACCGTCGCCCAGAGCAGCGCGGCCGTCCCGAGAGCAACGGGGAGCCCTGCTGCCGACTCTCGAAGGAGAGCGAGCACGAAGGGCGTGCCGTCGGAGGCGAGCGGCCGGAGTGCCGGAGCGGCGCCGAGCGCGAGCGCCGCGGCGAAGCCCAGGCGAATCGGAGCGGCCACGGCGGGCATACCGAATACCGGAACGATCGTAACGATCGGGAGCGCGCGCGCCCACGCGAGCGCGAACGCGCGAAGATCGGCGACTTCGAGCGCGATGAATGGCGCGACGAGCTCCCCGACCGTGGGCACGGCACGCGAGGGTACACGCCCGCCGAACCGGGGGATAGCGAAGGAGGTTTGACGGCAGCGGCGAGTGCGCGCTAAGCGTCTGCCCCACCTGGCGGCAGGCGAGAGAGCCATGAGCCTCGATATTCAGAGCGTCGGCGCGACGACGGATCGCTTCGTTCTCGAGTACGACTGGAAGACCGTGGTGCTTTACGCCCTCGGGGTCGGAGCTAAAAAAGACGAGCTCGACTTTCTTTACGAAGGGCGCGGTCCGCGCGTGCTGCCGACCTTCGCCATCGTTCCCTCGTACAAAGCGGTCTGGGCGCTCTTCGATACGACGCGCGCCGACATGACCAAGCTCTTTCACGGCGGTCAATCCATTCGCATTCACCGTCCGATTCCGCCGGCGGGACGCTTCGAAACCGTCGGCACGGTGCACGCCATCTACGACATGAAGCGCTTCGCGCAGGTGGTGCTGCGCACCCGCAGCGAGATCGAAGGGGAGCTCGTGTGCGAGACGGAGTGGTCGCTGCTCGTGCGCGACGCCGGAAACTTCGGCGGCCCGCGCCCCCCCAAGGCCGAGGTTCCAAAACTTCCCGACCGCGAGCCGGACTTCGACCTGACGCTCGAGACGACCCCGGAGCAGGCGCTGCTCTATCGGTTGTCGGGCGACGAGAATCCCCTCCACGCCGACCCCGACGTCGCGAACAGCGTCGGCTTTACCGACGGCCCCATCCTTCACGGTCTCTGCACGTTCGGCGTGGTGGGCCGAGCGCTCGTGCGAGCGGCGTGCGGCGGCGACGAAAAACGGCTCAGCGCATTCGGTGGACAGTTTCGGCGACCGGTCTGGCCGGGGGATTCGCTCCGGACGCAGGGCTGCCTGGTCGACGGAAGCAGGGTCGCGCTCGAGGCCTTCGCGGCGGAGCGCCCGGACCCTGTCTTCACCGGCGCTTGGGCCGAGATCGCCCCGGCGTAGCCCTTCATGGTAGAGGAGGCCTCGCAATGACCGACGACGAGAAGAAGAAGCCGGCGACCTCGTTGCCCCCCCCTCCGACCGACGAGATCGACGAGGAATGGGGTAGTCGCCCGAGTGGAGCGCCACCCGAGGCCAAGGACTCGAAGCCCGCCGCCGGCGCAACATCGGCGAAGAAGTCGGCCACCGACGCGAAGAGCGATCTGACGCCTCCGTGGAAGCAAACGCCGAAAGGGAAATCCAAGCCCGTCGACGACGAAGAGGAAGAAGACGACGAGGACGACGACGACGACGACGACGACGACGACGACGACGACGACGACGACGAGGAAGAAGAAGAGCGCCGCCGACGCGCGCGGGCTCGAGCCAAGCACGCGGCGCCCGAACGAAAAACGCCCGTCCCGTCCTCCTCGGAAGACTGGATTCCGGATTGGGCGCCGTGGGCCGTTCTCGGCACGCTCTTGATGCTCGGGTTTGTCGGTGGTTTCGGCCTCTTACCGTGGAGCTTCAAAACGAGCCCGGTGGCCGCAGCAGCGGTTTCGGCAACCGCACCGGCCCCGGCTTCGAGCAAGGCGCGCCCGTCTTCGAGCGCGCTTCGAGAGCAGATGCGCGAGCGCCGCCGCCGCGCCCTCGCCGCCGCCGACGGCGGCGCCGCGGAGATGATCCGCGCGTCGCACCTGCTCGTTCAATACCAAGGTTCGGATCGATCGTCGCAGACGCGAACGAAGGAAGACGCGAAGAAGCGCGCCGAAGAAGCACTGAAGCGAGCGAAGAAGGGCGAAGACTTTGCCAAGCTCGTGGGCGAGTACAGCGACGAGCCGGGCGCGAAAGAGCGCGGCGGCGACCTCCGCAAGTTCGGCCGGGGAAGCATGGTTCCGCCGTTCGAAGACGCCGCGTTCGCGCTCAAAGTGAACGAGATCTCGCCGGTCGTCGAAACCTCGTTCGGCTACCACGTCATCAAGCGAACCGAGTGAGCTCGCCGGCTTCCCTCGCCCGCACGTTCGCCCTGCTGGCCCTCTTCGGTGCTTGTGCCGGCGGCTGCGTCGTCACGACCCACGAAGGGCCGGGCGATCCCCCGCGCGTCGCGGCGCCCCCGGCCGCCCCCGCAGGCAAGGCCTCCCCTTCGGAGTCGTCCGGCGAGACGTTCGCCGAAGCTCCCGCGAAGAACGAAGATCGCATCGGAGCGCGGCACTTGCTCGTGCAGTACGCCGGGTCCAAACGCGCGGCGCCGGGTATTACGCGCACGCGCGACGAGGGACGAGCCCGCGCCGAGCAGGCTCTCGCGCGTGCTCTCGCCGGCGAAGACTTCGCTACGCTCGTCGCCGAGTACTCGGACGAGCCTGGAGCCGCCGGCCGCGGCGGCGATCTCGGCCGTTTCGAGCGGCGCATGATGGTGAAACCGTTTGCCGACGCCGCTTTCGCGCTGGAAATCGGCGGCATATCGCAGGTCATCGAGACCGAGTTCGGCTTTCACGTCATTCAGCGCACCGAGTAGTTCGCGCCGAGCAGCTGCTTGGCGATGACCATGCGCTGAACCTGGCTCGTCCCCTCGCCGATCTCGCAGAGCTTCACGTCGCGCAAGTGCCGTTCGATGTCGAACTCGCGCGTGTAGCCATACCCGCCGTGGATCTGCATGCTCTCGTTGCACACGCGCGTCGCCGTCTCGCTCGCGAAGAGCTTCGCCATCGACGCTTCCTGCGTGTAACGCTCGCCACGATCGGCGAGCCACGCCGCGCGCCGGATCAAGAGCTCGGCCGCGTCGAGCGCGGTCTTGCCGTCCGCGAGCATCCACTGCACGGCCTGGAACTCGGCGATGGGACGGCCGAACGCCGAGCGGTCCTTGGCGTAGCGAATGGCCATCTCGAGCGCGCCGCGCCCGAGTCCGAGCGCCATCGCCGCGATCGAGATGCGCCCGGCGTCGAGGATACGCATGGTGTCGCGAAAGCCCTGATCGACCTCGCCGAGGCGTTGCGCGTCCGAGACGCGCACGCCCTCGAGCGTGATCTCGACGGTATCGCTCGAACGACACCCATACTTCTCGAGCTTCTTGCTCGCGGAATATCCAGGTGTGCTCGTCTCGACGATGAACGCCGTGATGCCGCGCTGCGACGGCTCCTCGAAATTCGTGCGCGCGAGCACCACGCAGAACCCGCCCACGGAGCCCTGGGTAATGAACATCTTCGTGCCGTCGATGACCCAGCCGTCGCCTTCGCGTCGCGCGGTCGTGCGGAGCGCGGCCGCGTCCGAACCCGAGCCCGGCTCGGTGAGCGCCCAGGCCGCGAGCCACTCGCCGCTCGCCGCTTTGGAAAGGTACTTTTGCTTCTGCTCTTCGGTGCCGACGGCGAGCACGTGTCCGGTGCCGAGCCCGTTGTGGCTCGCGATCGTGAGGGCGAGCGACCCGTCGACGCGCGCCGCCTCCTCGACGCAGATGGCGTACGCCGTCACGTCCATGCCGGCACCGCCGTAGGCTTCCGGAACCCGGATACCGAGCAGCCCGAGCTCCGCGAGCCGCGGCACGATCTCCTGCGGGAAGCGCTCTTCCTCGTCCCAGGCGCGCGCGAACGGCTTCACCTCACGCTCGAAGAAATCGCGGACTTGATCGCGGAGCAGCCGATGATGGTCGGAAACACTGAAATCCATGGTGGCTCGCTGATGCGGCGCGAAAGGCCGCTCGCTCTTCACACTAGCGCATTCCGAACGCGCGTCAGCGAAGGTCGTCGAGCAGCGACTTGAGGCGCAGCATCTGCGCGTGGCGGACGCGGGCCTCGGCCTCTTTGCCGAGCTTCGCGGGCTCACGTCCGATGCCGAGAACGACGTTGCGCTTCCGGCCGAAGAGCCACTCGACGCGCCGTTCGTTCTCGCGTTCCCGGAGAGAAACGGTGAGCGCGTCGTAGGGAGCGCCCTTTTTCGACCTTGCGCTCGGCAGCCGCCCGAGCGTGCGCAAAACGTCTTTCGCCGAGTCCTCGTCGTCACGCGCCATGACGGCGAGCGGCGACTCCTTTCCGCCCGGTGCGTAGCGCGCGATCGCACCGGCACCGAGCCCCGCGACGCCGAAGATATCTTCGTGCTCGTAACGGACCCCGGCAGGCCCGGCGTCTCGGTCAGGTAGGAGCGCGACGGAGCGCGGCAGCTCGGGCTTGCCCGGAAGGCGGGCGACGAGGTCCGTTGCGAGCGCTTCGAGGTGAGCGGCGCCTCTTTCCGCCGCGCGTCCGGGCGCCGACGTTTCGTCCGCATAGTCGAGGAGCGCGAGATGTTGTGCGCGCCAGGCGAGCGCTTTCGTGCCGGCGCGCTGTGCGGTGCCCGCGGCGTTCAGACGCTTCCAGGCGGCGGCGTCTTCCGGCGAGTCGCCGAGTAACCGCGACACGAAGAGCGCGTACGCGGCGTCGGGGGACGCGAGTTCGAGGAGCTTCACCGTGATACGAGCTCGCGGATCGTCGGCGCTCACGTACGGCACCACCACCACCCGGCGAAGCCCGTAGCGCTCGTAGCTCGCGCATTCGCCCTCGAGCGTTTCGCACGCGGCGCCGAGCGGCGCTTTCCCGCCGTCGCCGAAGCTCCGGAAGTCCGCGTGGGGGTCGATGCAGAGACCGGCGAGCGTTCGCGAGAACCACGCGGCGCGCGCGGGATCTTGGAGCGTGCCACCGCCCGACGCGCAGGCATTCGGCTTCGGCGCCGGTGCGCTCGCGCGAGGCGCGGCGCTCCGACCCGCGTTCGGCGCCTCTCGATCGCACGCCGCGAGCACGAGAAGCAGGGCCCCAAAGCGGGCCTTCGAACCGGCGCTTCCCCGCAACGGTTTCATACAGCCGCAATCGTTACCGTATCGGCGCGAGCAGGGGTGAAAAATGCTCAATCGAAACGGCTACTTATCGATGCGCTCTTCGGCACGGCGTTTGCTCCACTCTCCGCGGACCCCATGCGCCTACACCGCCGCCTTCGCTCGCCGGCCCGCGGCTTCACGCTCATCGAGCTCATGGTGGTGGTCGTCATCATCGCGGTTCTCGCGACGCTGGCCGTACCCCTCTTCGTAGGGCGCATCCGGCAGCGCGCCGTCCAGCAGGCGGCAGGCTCCATGTCGGAGCTCTACCGCGGCGCCCGCTCGCGGGCGCTCGGCCGCGGCGCAGCGGTCATGGTCACCGCGGGACCGAACGGAGCTTTCACGGTGCTCGAGGGTGTGAAAGGTACCGCGGTCGCCACGAGCGAGGGCGTCGCCAACTGCGGCGCGCTGCCGACGCGCGGCTGCACCAACAACGACTGGGGAAATCTCGGCGGCGGCGCCGTGATCGGCACCGCGCGCAACATCGGCGGCATCGGGGCGAACACGACCGACTACTCGACGACGGTCGCGGTCGGTTCGACCACCCAGCCGACGGTGCACGTCTGCTTCAGCCCGGGAGGGCGCGCCTTCGTCAACACGACGTCCGTCTGGGCGCCGGGAAATTGGACGCCGCTCACCGACGTCGTCACCATCACGCTCACCGCGGGCAGCCGTAACTACGCGGCCGTCGTGCTTCCGAACGGCACGTCGAGGCTCGCGCTATGACGCGACGAACCGCCCGCAGAGGCTACACGGTCGTCGAGCTCATGATGGCGCTCGCGGTGCTCGCCGCCGGCGTGACGGGGGTCATCGCCATGCAACGCTCCGTCGTCGTCGCCAACCGGCACGCGCGAAACCTCACGGTCGCGAACGGAATCGCGCAGGCGTGGCTCGACCAGCTCGCCGTCGACTCCTCCCTCTGGAGGACGAACCTGAATCAAACCGTCTGGCTCCAGAACATCAACACGGCGGGCGTGAACGGCGCTTGGCATCGCCCCGCGCAGAGCCTGCCCGCGGCGCGTAATTTCGGGCCCACCTTCAACCTGTTCGGCGCGCCCGTGGCCGGCGCGACGGACTTCTGCGTGCACGTCCGCCTGACCTGGCTTTACGCGGACGAAAACGGCGGAGGGCGCGCGGGCTCGGGTTCCATTCGCACGGACGTGCGCGTCTTCTGGGTGCGCGACAGCGGAACGCGCGTCACCAACGACTGCACGAGCAACGCGGCAGCGACGATCGCGAACGTCGGTGCGGACGCCAACGACGACTACTTCTTCGTCTACCAAACGGGCGCCGTCGCCCAGCACCCGTGAGCACGATGAAAGCCCCTCGTCGCCCCACGCACCGCCGCGGCTTTACCCTCGTCGAGCTCATGGTCGCGCTCTCGGGAGGACTCTTCGTCTCGGTCATGGTCTTCGCGCTCGCGCGCGACACGAGCCGCTTCTATCAACGCGAGGGGCGGCTCGCGAGCGCGACGCTCGCGGGCATGATGGGCTTCGAACGGTTGAAGGCCGACATCGCGCGCGCCGGCTACTTGTCGACGCCGAACATCGTCCGAGACCCGAGGGTCTGCCCCGCCGCCGGGCGGCCGACGCAACTCGCGCGCCTCGCGAGCGTTCGTATCAACGCGGACACACCGAGCCTGAGCGGCAATGCTGCGATTTCCGGAGCAGGCCTCACCCCGGACGAAATCGTGCTCGCGGGTTCGTACGGCGCGACGGACGAGTTCCCGCTGCGCCAAGCCGCCGGCAATACGCTGTTCCTGCAGATGAACGTCCCGCCGATGGCGCGTCTCGGCTACCTCGCTGCGGGGCTCACCGCCGCCGAGCAACAAGCGTTGCTCGGCAGCGTGTTTCGCGCGGGACGCATTCTGCGGATTACGGACAACGCCGGCCTGCAACACTTCGGTGTCATCGCGAACGTGACCGGCGGCCTGCAGCCCCAGGTGACTCTCGCGGCGGCGCCGGCGCTCGTCTACGGCGGAGGCGCACAAAGCTGCGGCATCCAGGGCGATTGCACGGGGTGCCTGGTGAGCGTCATCAACGTCATCCGCTATCAAGTCCGTGATCTCAAGGCCGACGGGCTCGCGCGCTTCGCCCCGCTCTGGACGGCGAGCGCCGCCGCGCCGGGCGAGGCCACGCGTACCGAGCTCGTTCGGCAAGAGCTCGATGCGGCCGGCAACGTCATCGAAACCGGCAACGATCTCACGACCGAGCTCATCGCGGAATACGCCGTCGATCTCGGCTTCTCCGTGACGGCGCAGCTTCCCTTGGCGACCGACGCCGTCGATCTCCAGCCCGGGGGCCCGAACTTCACGCAAATCTTCGACGCGACCCCCGCGAACGTCGGCAACCCGCAACGGGTTCGGGCCGTGCGCGCGCGACTGAGCGTTCGCTCGCGCGAGGCCGACCGCGACGTCGAGATTCCCGGCGGGCTCTACCGGTTCCGACTGCCCGACACGGGCGTTTGGGCGCGCGTGCGCACGTTCCAGGCCGACATCGGTCTGCCGAATCAGGAGGACATTCTGTGGTGAGGCGCAGGTCTTCCGCCGGCTCCCGCGAACGCGGAGCGACGCTCTTCGTCGTCGTCCTCGCCATCACGATGCTCACGGGCGTCGGGCTCTACACGGTTCACGCTTCATCGCTCGCCGCGCGCGCCGCGGGCAACGGGCGGCAGGCAAGCCAGGCCGACCGCGTCGCCGAGCTGAACGCGCTCGCGTTTCTGTCCGCGCTGCGTGTCGAGCCCCGCCCCTACATCCAGGAAGCGGTGAACGCGAACCCCGGACAGTGCGAGATGAACGGCTCGCTCACCGCGGGAACGACGTGCCTGCAGCTCACGAGCGACGGTCTCGTGCCCGCGAGCGGCGCGCCCCTCATCGGAACCGACTCGCTCGGTTCGTTGGGGACGCTGAGCGGCAAGGCCAGGCTCGAGATCACGGACGTGAACGACCTTCAGATCCCGATCCCCGGCCACGACCTGAACAAGGAAGAGATTCGTTACTACCAGGCGACGGTGACGGTCATCGCTTCGCTGAACCCGGGGGGCGTTCCGGCGAACGCTTGTGTCGGCGGCATGATGCAGGTCGCCGGACAGCGCATCGTGCGCTCGCAACTCATCATCGGACCGATGCCCAAGGTCTGGAAACAGGCTAAATTCTGATGCAAAGCGCGCGTTCTCGAACGAAACTCTGGATGCGCTCCGCGCTCGGCTGCGGCACGTTGTTCGCCGCGCTCGGCGCGTCGCCGCCAGCCGCCGCGCAGCGTGACATCGCGCCGCCGCTTCCGAACGTGCTCTTGCTCGTCGACACGTCGGGATCGATGGAGTTCAAGACCGACGGCTCGACGGTGACGTGCAACCCGGGCAACACCGCCCTCACCAACGAGAGGAGCCGCTGGATCAACGTCGTCGAGGTGCTCACCGGAACGCTCAACAACTATTCGTGCGAGACGATGGACCGCGTCTCGACCACGTTCCGGGACGGCGAATACCAGCCGGTGCTCGGCACCGCGCCGTACGACTGGCGCTACCCGATTCCCTACCACC
>DASUTR010000827.1:0-2183 GCA_036374535.1 Polyangiaceae bacterium | reverse complement strand
TCAAAGAGCGCGCCGACGCTTGGTATACGATGGTCACTCGGGCGGTCGCGCGCGGAGAGCTCCCCCGCGGCACCGACCCGCGGCTCCTGCTGGGGATGCTCGGGGCGGTCGTCGACGCGTGGAACGCGAGCGCGTCGGGCCGGCTGAAGGCCGAGCTGCTCGAGGCTGCCGTGCGCACCATCGTCACCGGCGCGCGCTCGGGCTCGTTGGTTCGTTCCCGCGCGCGGCTTGGCAGGCTCGGCCGCCGGGCTTAGCCTTCGTCGATGGTCGCTACCGGTCGCGTCGACACCGCATCGATCGTCATCGCTGCCACGCCTGGCCGGGCGTACGGCGCGTTCGCAACCGCCGAGGCGCTGATGGCGTGGCTGCCGCCCGCGGACATGACGGGGCGCGCGCTCGAGTACGACTTTCGCGAAGGCGGTCGCTACCGCATCGAGCTTGCGTACGGCAGCGAACGGCCCGCCAGCGGCGCGAAGACGACCGAGGGAACCGACGTCACGAGCGGACGCTTCGTTTCGCTCGTGACGGGCGAGCGCATCGTTCAAACCGTCGAGTTCGAGTCGAAGGACGCTGCGTTCTCCGGAGAGATGACCATGACGTGGACCTTCGAGGCGGTTCCCGAGGGAACGCGCGTCACCGTCACGGCCGAAAACGTGCCGTCGGGCATCTCGAAGGACGACCACGACGCAGGGCTTCGTTCGTCGCTCGAGAACCTCGCGCGGTGCGTGGGTACGCAGAGCTGATACATTCCGACCCATGCGGATCGAAAGCGTCCACCACATCGGAATACGAGTCACCGACGAGCAGCGCGCCGTAGAGTTCTACGCGCGCTTCGGGTTCGCGGTGGTGTATCGCGATCCGCACGACCCCGTGGTCATTCTGCAAAACGACACGGGCGTGGAATTGAACCTGGTCGTCAATGCGCCCGCGACGTTCGACGGGAAGAACCGACTCATGGACGTGCCCGAGAAGGTTCCGGGCTATACGCACGTCGCGCTCCGCATCGCCTCGATCGAAGAGGCCGTGAAGGACCTCGGCGCTTGGGGCATTCGCATCACCGAGGGACCGAAGCAGCTCGGCCCCGGCCTTTCGGTGTTCATTCGCGATCCGGACGCGAACGTCATCGAGCTCCGGCAGGACCTGGCGTAGCCCAACCGCCCGCACCGCGCTCGATAAAACCAATGTATTCGCTTGGTTAGGTTCCTCCTCGGCGCGCCACTTGATACTGAACCTCTGAACAGTGTACCGCTGCGAGAGGTGGGATGGCCCTCGCCGCGCCGCGGATCTGTTGCTTGGACCTCGACACGTTCTTCGTGTCGGTCGAACGCTTGCTCGATCCGCGTCTGATCGGCAAACCCGTCGTCGTCGGTGGCCTTCCGGGTCAGCGGGGCGTGGTGACGGCGGCGAGTTACGAGGTGCGCGCGCTCGGGGTGCGCTCGGGCATGTCGCTCAAGACGGCGTTCGAGCTCGCGCCGAAGGCGACCTACTTGCCGACGCGACACGGGCTCTACGGCGACTACGCGGTGCGTGTTCGGAAAATCGCGGAGAACTACACGCCCGTCTCGCAAGTCGCGAGCATCGACGAGATGTTTCTCGACTTCTCGGGTTGCGAGAGCCTGTACTCGGCGCCCGGTGACGCCGGGCCCGACGCCACCATCGAAAGGGTCGTGCGCCGGCTCACCGACGAAATCGCGAGCTCGGTCGGACTGCCTTCGAGCGCCGGGATCGCGACGAGCCGCTCCGTTGCGAAAGTGGCGAGCGGGCTCGCGAAACCGCGCGGCGTCCTGCTCGTACCGGCGGGCAGCGAGCTCGCGGTGCTGGGCCCCCTGCCCGTGCGAAAATTCCCGGGGATCGGGCCCGTCGCCGAACGAAAGCTCGGCGCTCTCGGCGTCACGACGCTTGCCGGCGTCGCGAACGCGCCCCTGCCCACGTTGCATAAGGTTTTCGGCGCATGGGCGGAGCCGATCCAGCGCGGTTGCCGCGGGCAAGGCATGCACGAGCTTGGGCGTGAGCGGCCCGCTTTTCTCGAGTACGATCCGTCGGGCGTCACGCACGGTACGCTCTCGAACGAGCGCACATTCCGGGAGGACGTGCGCGATCCGACGTGCATCGAAGGCATGCTGTGCGCGCTCTGCGAGCGCGTGTGTTTTCGGGCGCGAAAGCGCGGCGTCAAGGCACGTACC
>DASUTR010000826.1:0-7583 GCA_036374535.1 Polyangiaceae bacterium | reverse complement strand
GGCGCTCTGTGGCTCACGGGGTCTCGCGGGAGTCGTCTTCGGGGGCGGCGGATCGTGCTGCGGGCGGGGGGCGGGAGAGCGCTCGCGGCCCGGACCCGGTCCGCCGCCGCCGCCGCCGAGCCGCCGCTCGAGTTGCGCGAGGCGCGCTACCCAATCGTCGATGGGGACGAGTGGAGGGCGGCGCGCGAGTCGGACGAGGAGCATCTCGAGGGCCGCCCGCGGCTGGCCGCTCTTCGCGACGTCGTCGTAGCCTTGAGCAAAACCCTGGTGGAGGCGCACGAGGTCGTCGGCCGTCCCCGCCTGCGCGAGCGTTTGCACTTCCCGCGCTTCTTCGGCGGGAAGGTCGAGCAGCGTCCCGGGCTCCGGGCACACCTTGGTGACGACGAGGTCGCGCAGGAGCGCGAGCAGATCTTTCGCGACGTGTCCCACGTCGCGCCCCTGCTCGGCGAGCTCGGCGACGACGGCGAGGCAGCGCGGGGCGTCGCCGTGGACGAGTGCTCCCACGATCGCGAGCAGGGCGCTGCGGCTCGCGACGCCGAGCACGCGAGCCACGTCGTCGCCCGAGAAGCTCTGCCCGCCCCACGCGATCACCTGGTCGAGCAGGCTCATCGCGTCGCGCATGCTTCCGGCCGCCTCGCGCGCGAGCAGCGACACGGCCGAGCCGTCGGCCGTTATGCCCTCCGCCCCGAGCACGTGCTCGAGGCGCGCCGCGATCGTCTGCGCCGAAATCATCTTGAAGTCGAAGCGCTGCACGCGCGAGAGGATGGTGACCGGGACCTTGTGCGCTTCCGTGGTCGCGAAAATGAACTTTACGTGGGGGGGCGGCTCTTCGAGCGTCTTCAAGAACGCGTTCCACGCGTTCTGCGACAGCATGTGAACTTCGTCGACGATGAAGATCTTGTAGCGATCGCGCTGCGGTCGATACGGCAGTGAATCCTGCAGTTTTCGCACCTCGTCGACGCCGTTGTAGCTCGCTCCGTCGATCTCCCAGACATCGACGTCCGTCCCCGTGGCGATCTCGAGGCAGGCGGCGCAGCGCAGACAAGGCGTCACGGTCGGCCCGGGGTCGGTGCCGCGCGGCGTCGTTGCCGGATCCCCGAGGCAATTGAGCGCTTTGGCGAGAATGCGCGCGCTCGTCGTCTTGCCGACGCCGCGAACGCCCGTGAAGAGAAACGCGTGCGCGACGCGATTGGACTTGATGGCGTTTTCGAGCGTCTTTTTGACGTGGTCCTGGCCGACCAGATCGTCGAAGCGCATCGGACGCCATTTGCGCGCGAGAACGACGTAGCTCACCGGCACTCGCGTAGCAGAAACGGCCCCTTGGAGCGAGGTCCGGAGCCTCGTGCCGGCGGCGCGCCGCACGACTCGGGCCGTGGTAGCCTCGCCCGGCGGTCGCTCCGCGGGCGGCTCGGACCTTCATGAGACGATCGGACGGAGTCTTGCTCACGATCCTGTCGTGCGCCGCCTGCGGTGAGAGCGCGTCGCGCGTCGAAACCCGTCCCCCCGCCGTCGCCACGGCGTCGCCCCCCGTCCGCGCGCCGGAGCCGCCGCGTCTCGAGGTGCTCGCTCGGCCCGAGGGAGCGAGCGAGCCGGCGCGCATCCTCGAGCCGCGCGACGGCGTCACCCTCGATGCCGCGGCGGCGAGCGCGCTCGTGATTCGCGTGAGCGGGCCCATGGCGGGCGGCGGCACCACGCTCGTCCTGTCGCTCGACGGGGCGCGCCCGCGACCCGTGAGTTCGGGAACGCTCGCGCTCGCGGAGCTCGTCGCGCCCGGCGCGTCCCTCGAGCAGGGCGCCCACGATCTCGTTCTCGCGGCGGTGGACGCCGCGGGGGTCGCGCACGCCGCGAGCTCGGGCGGCGTCGCGTGGGCGCGCTTCTTCGTGGGGCAGCGGCCGCCGGCCTCGCCGCCGCGCGTCGTGTGCCTCGCGCCCTCGGGCACGGTGTACGGCAAGGCGCCGCGCTTCGCCCTCGACTACGTCGTCGTCGCGGGGACCGCGAGCGCCGTCGATGTGACGGTTTCCGGAGCGGGAGGGTCGCGGCGAGCGCGTGCCGAAGGCCCCGGCCCCTTCGCGCTCGGCGCGTTCCCGGCCGGCGACCACGAGGTGACGCTCGCGGCGGCGACCGAACCCGCGGCGCTCCTCGGGCGCTGCGTCTTTACGGTCAATCCCGAGCTCGAGCGTCCGCGATGAACGGCGAGACGGTGGCCGGAATCGTCGCCGCGTGGTCGGTGACGCACGCCGCGCTCGGCGTGTATTTCGCGCTCGCCTACCTGCTCGGGCGGCGCGAACGCGAATTTCTGCTCTTCAGTCTGCTCTGTTTCGCGCTCTCGATCACGAGCGCCGGCAACGCGCTCGACTACGTCGCCCACGATGCGCGGAACGATCTCGAGGCGGACATTCTCCTGCACGTCGGCGCCATCCCCGCCGCCGCGCTGAACGTCCACTTCGCGCTCGAATTCGCGCGCGTGCGCAGGGCCACCCGCATCGCGGCGGCTCTGTACGCCGTGGCCGTCGTATTCCTGATTCTGAACCTGCAGGGCCTGCTCTGGTCCGGGCACGAGGGCATCGTCGTGAACGCGTTCGGCGAGCGCATCGGCTACGGCGTCGGGCAGCTCACGCCCTTCGGCTACGCCTGGTACGCGATCGGGCTCGCCGAGTCGATCGCATCGGTCTCGTTGCTCGTCGTCGCCTACCGCTCGGGCCGCCGCGAAGCGCTGAGCGCGCTCCTCGGGGCAGCGCTGTGCCTGCCCGCGATCCTGAACGACTCCGGCATCGCCGTGGGCATGGACCTCGGCACGATCAGCCTCTTGCCCCACGGTTTCTTGGTGTACGCGTTCGGCGTCGCGGCGACGCTGCTCTTGCGCTACCGCATCGCCACGGGCGAGCTCGAGCGGGCTGCGGCGACGCTCCGCCAGCGCACGTCGGAGCTCGCCGATTCGCACGCCGAGCTCAAGCAGATCCAAGACGAGCTCACGAGCAAAAAGCAGCTTGCCGCGGTGGGTGAGCTCGCTGCCGCCATCGCGCACGAGGTGAGAAACCCGCTCGCCGTCATCGTCAACGCCGTGGCCGGTCTACGCCGCGGCAATCTGCGCGAGGAGGCGCGCACGAATCTCCTCGACATCGTCGACGAGGAAGCGGGCCGGCTGAACCGGCTCGTCGGCGATCTCTTGCGGTTCGCTCGTCCCGTCAGCGTCAATCGCCTGCCGGTCTCGCTCGTCGAGCTCGCCAACCGCGCGCGCGGCTCGCTGCGCGAACCCTTCGAGCTCTCGATCGAGAGCGACGATTCCCCGGAGTGCGAGGCCGTGTGGGTCGATCCGAATCTCTTCCGGCTGGTGATCGACAACTTGATCTCGAACGCCCGGCAGGCCATGCGCGACGGCGGCACGATCAAGGTTCGCGTGCGCAAGGATCCGAACGCCGCCGTTCCGAGCGTTCGTCTCGAAATCCAGGACACCGGCCGCGGCATGGGCGCCGACGTCCGCCGCAGGGCGACCGATCCGTTCTTCACGACGCGACCCAGCGGAACGGGTCTCGGTCTTCCCATCGTCGTGCGCATCATCGAGGCGCACGGCGGCACGCTCAGCATCGAGAGCAGCGAAGGAACGGGCACGACCGTGAGCGTCACCGTGCCGGCCGGAAGACCCGCGAGCGAGGCGGACGCCGAGGCCGTCCGAGCCGTGCCGTGACGGATCCGCGCCGCATCGTCGAGCTCGACAAGCGGTACGTCTGGCATCCGTACACGCCGATGCAGCGCTACGTCGAGGAGACGGAGCCGCTCGTCGTCGTCCGCGCGCAAGGCTCGCGATTCTTCGACGCGAACGGCCGCTCGTACCTCGACGCGAACTCGTCGTGGTGGTGCGCCGTGCTCGGTCACGGCCATCCGCGCCTCGTCGCTGCGATTCGGGAGCAAGCCGAGCGCCTGTGCCACGTGCCGCTCGGCGGTATCGCGCACGAGCAGGCGGCTCTGCTCGCTTCCGAGCTCGTTCGCGTCGCGCCCCCGGGGCTCGAGCACGTCTTCTACAGCGACGACGGCTCGACCGCCGTCGAAGCCGCGCTGCGGCTCGCGCTGCAATACTCGGCGCAAACGGGTAAACCGCGCCGGCGGCGCTTCGTCGCGCTCGACGGCGCCTTTCACGGCGACACGCTCGGGGCGAGCCTGGTCGGCGGCATCGACGTGTTCAAACGGGCGTTCGGGGGCGCGACGCTCGACTGCGTTCACGTTCCGAGCGACGACGGGGGGCACGAGCGCGCATTCTCGACGCTGGTCGAGCTCGTGGAACGCTACGAAAGCGAGATCGCGGGCGTCATCGTCGAACCGGTGCTCCAGGGCGCCGCGGGCATGCGCACCTACGATCCGGAGCTCCTGCGCTCGGCGCGCGAGGTGACGCGACGCCACGGTATTCCACTCGTCTTCGACGAAGTCTTCACGGGCTACGGCCGTACCGGACCGTTCTTCGCGTGTGAGCACGCGGGCGTCGAGCCCGATCTCTTGTGCACGGCGAAGGGATTCACGGCCGGCATGCTGCCGATGGCGGCGACGCTCGCGACGCACGAAATCTACGCGGCGTTCCTCGGGGATGCGTCGCGCGCCTTCTATTACGGCCACACGTTTTGCGGCAATCCGCTCGGCGCCCGGCTCGCGCGCGAGGTCCTCGCCGTGTATCGCGACGAGCGCGTGCTCGAAGGCGCGCGCCCGAAAGCCAGGGCGATTCGCGACGCGTTCACGGCCCTCGGCGCCGTACCCGGAGTGCTGAAGGCGCGCAGCCTCGGGATGGTCGGCGCGCTCGAGCTCGGCGGCGACGCCGGTTACCTCGCCGAAAGCGGCTGGCGCGTCTACGACGAGGCGCTCCGGCGCGGTGCGTACCTGCGCCCGCTCGGCAACACCGTGTACGTCGCGCCCGCGCTGAACATCCCCGACGCCGATCTTGCCGAGCTCCTCGGCATCGTCACCGAATCGGTACGGGCCGTGCTCGGCGCCTAGGCGCTACATGCCGATGGGTCTGCCGTTCTGGCAGGGAAACACGACGTTGACGGACGCGCCCCCACGGAACGTCATGCACGCGGCGCCCTGGAGCGTGATCTGATCGCGCGTGGGTTCGAGGATCCAGCCGTCGGCGGTGTCGTAGGTGACCGGATTGCCGGACACCGTGACGCGCGCGAGCGACGGATCGGCGCTGGCGTTGACGCGAGCGTCGAGCTGAATGGTGCACGAGACGACGTCGCTCAGGAGCTCTGTGAGCTTCGTCCTGATCTCGGTCGGGTTCGACGCCGTGAGCGGCGGGTTCGCCGTCGAGCCCATGCCCGTCGCGGCGTACGTAGCGAGGGGAGTCCCCGGGCTCGTTCCACCCGACGCCTGAACGGCGCATTGCTGGTACCAGTAGTCCATCGGCTCGGGCTCGACCGGGAGCCCCATCCCCGCGTTCACGATGTCCTGCAGGTGATTCGTCCCGCAGCGCATCTGGGCCGGCACGCAACCCGAGTTCGTGGCGACGATGTCGCCGATGCCGAGCGGGATCGTCCCGATGCCGGCGGCGAACGCGTCCTGGACGGCCTTGATGCTCACGTCCTGCCCGCACTGCGGATCGCCGACGCGACAGGTGTTGGGGTTGCCGTCCGTGACGAGCAAGATGAACTTCGGGCCCGGCGGGTCCGGCTCGAAGGTGCGAAGCGTCGCGGTGATGCGGTTGATGGCGTGTCCCGTCGGCGTCTCCCACTGCGAGTTGTTGGGGTTCCGGCCCTGCACCCCGAGCGCCTGGTACACGGTGTCGATCGCCATGTGGTTGTTGAGCGCCGGCGCGACGGTCGCTTGCGTGACGGTGCCGACCGAGTCGACTTCGGCGCACATGGGGTTGTCTTCGGCGACCGAGAGCCCGTCGACGCCGCGGTAGCTCGCGAAACCGAAGCGAATCTTCGCCTCGAGCGGCTTCACGGCGCCGGTCGTCGGGTTCATGAGCGCGGCGTAGAGCGCGTCCCAGAGTTGCTCGCGGGGCTCGTACATGCTCGACGAGTTGTCGACGAGGATCATCACGCTCGGAACGAGCGGCGTCGGCACCACGGTGAGATCCTGGCAGGCGACTTGTCCGCCCATGCCGGCGTCGCCGCCGGGTGGAACCGCTCCCGCACCGGCCGCGCCGCCATTTCCGCTGCCCGCGGTTCCGCCCGCCGTCGCGCCGCCGCTCGCGGCTCCGCTCGCGCCGCCGGTCGATGCGCCGCCGGTCGAGGTCGCGCCCATGCCCGCGGTCGCGGAGCTGCCGCCGTTCGGAGCGGCGCCGCCGTTCGCGGGTGTCCCGCCGACTCCGGTACCGCTCGCGCCGCCCGAGCTCGAGCCGCCGCCGGTATCGTCGTCACCCTGTTGCGCCTTGGTCGCGCTGCACGCGAAGGCCAGCATGACGAGACCGCCAGCGATCAGACTCCGTTCGTCCCGCATCATCGCGGCAAGCATATCATCACTTCGAATCGCCGCGAGAAGGCTCGAAACGCCGGCGGGGTGCGACTACCCCGGGCAAGAGCCCACGTTCTCGTCCGAGCCGATGAACGATGTTCATCCGTCGCGCCCGGACTTTTGCGTTGGCGATGTGCCGGCGGACAGGGCATGCGCAGTGCTATATATTGGCGCGATGCTTCGGCACTTCGCCGCGCGGCGCGCGGCTCACTTCTTCTTTTGGGGCTTCGGGTCCGTCGCTGCCGCGACGGCGTGCAGCGCGGGCGGCGGCGGCAAGGGTCTCGGCGACGGTGACGGCGACGGGAACGGCGGTGTCGCCACGGGTGGAACCAGTTCCGGCGGGGTGGCTGGCGTGCCCATCGGCGGAGTCGCCGGCACCATTTCCGGTGCGAGCGGCGCGGGCGGGGGTCCGGACTGCGCGGGCGATCTCGTCATGGGACAACCCGTCCCGCTCGACGTTTACATCATGCTCGACATCTCGGGCTCGATGCTCGCGAACACGGGCGCTGCGGGCACGAAGTGGGAGGCGGTGAAGGGCGCTCTCCGGACGTTCTTGAACGATCCAGCGTCCGCGGGCCTGAGCGTCGCGATTCAATACTTCCCGCTCCAAAAGGCGGGCGTGCCCGCGTCGTGCGCGGCCGACGCCGAGTGCACGGCGGAGGGCGGGACGTGTCTCATGAAGTATTGCGTCGGCTACAACGACGGCTACGCGCAGTGCAATTCGACCGCGGACTGCATGAACGCCCTCGTGAAGGACGATGGGCCTTGCGTGGACGCGAAGTGTCGTCTGAGCGGCGCCACCTGTACCGACGACGCGTCGTGCCAGGTTCGCGTGACGAACGGCGGGGAGTGCATCGAGCTCGGTCGCTGCGAGCACGATCCGAGCCTCGTCTGCGAAGCGGGCACCCAGTGCACGGCGACGAGCGACTGCGTCGCGGTGACGTCGAACTTCTGCGTGCAGCAGACGCAATGCGACCAGGACACCTACGCGACCCCGGCCGTCGAGTTCGGCACGCTCCCCGACGCCGCGCCCGCGATCATCGCGTCGATCGACGCGCAGATGCCGCGCGGTGAGACGCCGTCGCGTCCGGCGCTGCGCGGCGCCATCGACCACGCGCGCGCCTGGGCGACCTCGCACGCGG